>NZ_BADX01000072.1:0-44267 GCF_000241365.1 Pseudoalteromonas sp. BSi20480
CGTGCTTTTTTGTAGGTAAATATTAGATGTGGTAGCTAAAGGTTAATGCCTAAAGTCAGCCATTAACGCAGGTATACCAGGTAACATGCCTACAATTGCCATTACAGTGGTAAGTAGCACAAACATAATAAGTGGAATCACCCAGCGGCTCATTTTAGTTAGCTCAGCGCTGCGCTCTTTACAACCAATTAGCCCTAAGTTATCAAGTAACATAGTAAGCGACCAACCAAAAGCCGGATTAACCAAGGTTGAGGCAAACACCACAATAGCGGCTGATTGCGTTGTTTTGCCTTCGCGTGTCATTTCCATACCGGCCTCAAGCAGCGGAATAAACACACCAACAATAAGCGCAACACAAAGCACGGGTTGCCATATGGCTAAATCCATTGGGTAGCCCCATAAGCCCGCAACAATACAAAATACGGCTGTTAAAATGGCGCCCGCCGGAATAGGGCGTTTAGCAATAGCGGCAGGAACAATGTAAGTCCCCCACGATGAGGTAAAGTTAGCACCACCGGCCAGCGAGCCAAAGGTTTGTCTGACTGATGCGCTTAGCATGGTGTCGTCTATGTTCATTTGTACTTTTTCAGTACGTTGTGGGTAACTAATTTTTTGAAATACTTGATGCCCTAAAAAATCCGGTGACCACATAGCCACAGCTAATACCGCAAAAGGCAGTACAACCACAAAGCTTTCAAGCGTTGGTAGGCCAAGCATCCAACCCGTGTTTTCGCCCCACCAATAAGCTGGGTTCATATTTGGTAAGCCCGGCGCGGTATTAAATTCAAACGGCGCACCGAGTGCAAATGCAACCACACCGCCAATAAGGCAGCTAAGCGGCACAGCTAACCAGCGCTTTTTAAAGTGCTCAAGTAACGCATACAATAAAATGGTCGCCAAAATAACAATAAACGCAATGTGCGTCATATCAATGGCCTCAGCCCATGCAAACAGTTTTTTAACCTGCGAAATTGTGCCAATAAAGCCTAAATATATAAGTAAGCCCCCGCACACGCCTTTACTTGTTAAGCGTGCCAGCAAGCTCCCCCCTTTGGTTATGGCTAAAATAAAGCCAAAGGCACCAATCAGTAAGCCAAACGCCATAGGATGGCCGCCAGCGGCAACCACAATAGGAATAAGTGGAATAAGTGGGCCATGAGTACCCGCTAAGTTAGCGGTAGGTAAAATAAAGCCCGAAAACAAAATAATAAAAATAGAAACAATCAGTAATTCATAGCGTACGTTCTCTAACACAAACGCATCGCTTAAACCTAGTGGCGCTGCAAATGTAGCGGCAATAGCACCCACCATAACCACTTTACCAATAGTGCCCGCCATGGCTGGAATCGTGTCTTCAAATTCAAAGCGGTAGTCTCTAAAGGGTAAATTAGGCCGCCAGCGCTTAGGCTGCATAATTTGCAGCTCGTGCTCTAGGTATTCGTCACGGGTATTAAACTCTGAACTGGGTTTATGGTTGTTTTGATAGCTGTTGGTATTGTCGTGCAATGTACTTTTGTGATCTGAGTTGTGACCCTTTGGGGTTACTGACATAGTCCCTCCTGTTACTCGTTGCTTATTTACTAATACGGCTTTTGTTAAAGCAAATGAATAGTGAAGGGGCAGGGTAGATCAGCTTTTACTCAGGAATGTATAGGCAAAAGGTCGTGTATGGTTGTTTTTAATACAGTTAATTTAAAAAACAGCTTTACACTAAAAGTCATAAATTACAGAAAATGATTAAAAGTTTATATAGATCATGCTCTTAAATTTTTAATTAAGGAGGCGGAGCACTATTTACCGAATTGTATCGTGTTAATGGCAGGTTATTATCCTTTAGTCTTAGTGGTTGTTAAAGCCGTTTTATTTCAAGCTATTTGTTTGCAGGAGCCGCTAATTTTGTTTTATTTGTGGTGGAATAATACATCTGTTACTTTCTGATTGTTAATAACAACAATAAAGAATAGAGATGCAATTCAACTCCCCTAAATCAATTGGTATTTTACTCGGTACGCTTTACGGCATATTTATGCGGCTGTTTGTAGAGCTGCTTGATACTTATAATTTAAGTAGCCTTGTGTCTATTTCCTTTATGTTTTTAGTGCCCGTTGCAATTGGCTATATTCGTATTCACTTTGAATTTAAAAGCTCAAAAATATTAACAAAAAGGCAAATGGTGACAATTGCTTGGCAGCCAATTTTTGTTTTTTTACTTGTAAGTGTTATTACGTTACTTGAAGGCAGTATTTGTGTGGCAATGGCTTTGCCTGCTTTTATGCTCTTTGCAAGTATGGGTGGTTTATTGGCAGGCTTTATTAAAAACCGTCAAACAAAAAACGCTAACCGGCCTTTACTTTCAATCGCTTTGCTTCCTGTGTTGCTCTCACCTATTGAGGTAAATTATTTAAATTTATCAAAAACGTACGAAGTCACCAACTCTATAATTATTGAAGCGCCTATAAATCGTGTATGGCAGCAGCTTGCAAATGTAAGCACCATAGAGCCACAAGAATTGCCATTTTCGCTTACCCAGTTAATCGGTGTACCTAAACCTTTAGAGGCAAATATGAATGCTACGGGTGTTGGTGCAATTAGAACCAGTAAATGGCAAAAAGGGGTTATATTTAAAGAAGTTATTACTGATTGGCAGCCAAATAAACAGATGCTTTATAGGTTTGACATAGACCCTGATGCTATTCCCGATGATGCACTCGATAAACATGTAAAACTAGGCGGCGAATACTTTTCACCTCTTTACGGTGGGTATGCGTTAAGTGAAGATAAAAGCGGCAATACCATTTTAACTTTAAAAACGACCGTGCAAGATAATACAAATTTTGGTGTTTATTCGCGAATATGGGGTGAGGTAATTTTTCAAGACTTCCATTATTCACTTTTAACATTAATGAAAAACAGAGCAGAAAAGCCACTTGTCGCAGCTATTTCCTATTATTAACTTAAACCGCTATGGTATTAAAAAACTATTATAAGAGTACTTTATGAAATTATTAACGGTAGCAACGTTATTACTTGCTTCATCAGCCGCTATTGCGCGCCCTGCGCCTTTGGTATCTATACCGACACACGATGCATTTTTTAATAATATAGCTGCGCATTGTGGTAAGGCGTTTGAGGGCAAAGTAAGTGTAGATAACGCAAAAGGCCCAAGCTCATTTGATAATAAAAAATTAGTTATGCATGTACGTAAATGTACTGATAGCGAGCTACAAGTGCCATTTCATGTGGGTGATGATGCATCGCGTACGTGGATCATTACTAAAACGGGCAGTGGTTTGAGCTTAAAGCATGATCATCGCCATAAAGATGGCACTGACGACGCTTCTACTATGTATGGCGGTCATACACTTGATGCGGGTTTTGCACAAATGCAGTCTTTCCCGGCCGATCAATACTCTAAAGAATTATTTGTAGCACAAGGCATTGAACAGTCGGCAGGTAATACATGGCAAATGCATATTTATCCTGAGGTATTTACGTATCGGTTAATTCGCCAAGGGCGCGAGTTTAAGGTGGACTTTGATTTAACTAAACCTATTACGCCACCCGCTGCACCATGGGGATACGAAGAGTAAGCTTATTATTCAGGCTCCTCGCATTGCAATAAAACCGTTAAAGGTGGTTGATAAGCGCGTGGTTTAGTAGGAAAACGTTCGTACTCTTGCACGCCTTCAAGCACTTTTAACATAAAGGTGTTACCACGGCATAACCTGTCTGCATGGCGCAGTAAAAACATACTTTGATTAGCAAAGTGTTTGTAATCGTCTGATTGTATTTCTATTTTATAATTGCTGTTGTCAATTTTGGTTTGATAATAATGAACTTTGTTATCAAAGTCGTATGATTTTTCTTTTTCGACGGTGTCGGCCAGTGCAGTGCCCGTATTCGAAAGGCCCACCAGTACGCAACTAATGATAAAGCGCGGTGAATATAACCCTTTCATAAAATGTATCCTTTAATTTGCGAACTTAATACCCATTAAATACTCATACAAGTTCGGTTTATGTACGTTAAGTCTAACACCCAAAAGAGATAATGTGATGTTCAAACAAATAAAACAGCTTTTTACAGCATTCGATGATCCAGCGCCAAGTATAGAGCCACACGATTTAAAAACAGCGGTAGCAGCGTTGTTAATTGAAGTAATGCGTGCAGATACCAAGCTTGACCATGATGAACAACACACCCTGACTGTAACCTTAAAAAAGTACTTTAATTTAACTGATTCTGAGGTTGAAGAACTCACTACCAATGCAGCAAGTAGTTTAGATGGTGCAATTGATTACTTTCAGTTTTCAAAGCAGATTAATGAGCATTGCAGTGCGGCAGAGCGAATAGAGATAATAGAATTGCTGTGGCGTTTAGCCTACGCAGACGGTGAAATAGACCCACAAGAAGAGTATGTAATACGTAAAATAGCGGGTCTATTATATGTAACGCATGTTGATTTTATCGCCGCAAAAATAGCGGCGACAAAGCAAAAGTAAAGCGTATAAGGTTACTTTAATTTGCTTGCAACACTGACTAATTGATGAGCAAGCGAAGATACTTTATCGGCTACTTCTGGGTCGCTAATTTGGCCATTGTCATCAAAAACAGAAAACGCAGACGGTACAGCAAGTTGGTCGGCAAGCACTAACGAACCAATGCCGCTTAAAATATCACGTACGTGGTTTAAACCGCGTAAACCTCCTAATCCACCCGGTGAAGTAGCAAATAAGGCCACAACTTTATTACGAAACGCCGGTACTGCACCTTGCTCAGTGCGTGACGCCCAATCTATAGCGTTTTTCAATGGCGCAGTGATCGAGCCGTTATACTCTGGGCTTGCCAGTAAAATACCATCTGCAGAGCGAAGTTTGTCTTTTAAACGTTGTGCATCAGCGGGTGTGCCTTGTGCTTCAATGTCCTCGTTAAATAGTGGAATATCTAACTCGTTTAACTGAATAACTTCTACTTCAGCACCTGTTTGCAGAGCAAAACGTGCTGCTTCATTAATAAGTTTTTGATTAAAGCTTTCTTTACGTAAGCTGCCCGCAAGCGCGATAATTTTTGGTGCTGACATGAGTTTGGCCTTTTTATGTTTTAAGTTACATACCTAATGTAGCAAACTTTTACTTGTAGAAAACCCAAATAAACGCAACACTTATGTGCATATATGCACACAAGTTAAAGGCAGAGCGCATGGCAATTAAATTTGATGACTGGCAAGACGTAAAAGTGGCCTTTGAAGTGGCGCGGCTTGGCACACTTACAGCTGCAGCAGAGGCACTTAATGTGCACCACAGCACTGTGTTAAGACGAATTAACAGCCTTGAAAAAAACCTAGATACCCGCTTGTTTCATCGCCATGCTCGTGGTTACAAGGTAACTGAAATTGGCGCTAAATTATTTGCGACAGCGCAAACTATAGATACCTCACTCGAACAGTTACATAACGATATTGCCGCTGCCGACAGTACTTTACGCGGAAGTTTATTACTTACTACGGTGAGTGGGTTTATTGATGTTATGGGTGATGTATGTGAGCAATTTCAGGCATTACACCCACAAGTGCAGCTTGAAGTTATTTTGGAGCAAAAACGCTTGCGGCTCGATCACGGGCAAGCACATATTGCGCTTCGTGCAGGCCCTAAACCTGATGAAGGTGATTACATAGCTCAGCACTTAGCAAAGCTTACATCGGGTTTGTATGCTAACAAACGCTACATTACAAGGCATGGCATGCCTAAATCACTAGGTGATTTATTGCACCATAATTTTGTATCCGGAGTGGCGGGATATAATGCGCGGGTACCTTATTTTGCTTGGGCAGACGAAAACATTCCTGCATCGCAAATCAAATTACGTGTATCTGAAACTGCCGAGGCTACACGCGCGATTATTAAAGGCTTAGGGATTGGTGGTTTACAACATGATGTAGCAGCGCAATATAGCGATTTGGTTCCTGTGCTACATAGTGAACTAAATTGGCCCACCGATGTGTGGTTAGTGACCCATCATTTAGTGCATCGCACTGCGAAAGTACAAGCTTTTGCAGGCTTATTAAAGGCGCATTTTAATAAACTTGCTAAGTAAAAAAATTGAAGGGCTCCCGATCGAGTTATTTTTGGCAATTAGCATTTAAACAGTTTTACAATGAAAAGGCGTACAACAACAAGTTGTACGCCTTTTTAGTTTTTAAATTACTGTGCTTTACAACTTACGTTTTTAAGCTCAATAGTGAGATCTTTTTTAGGGTAATACAGCACGCATTGCTCGCCAATAATTTGCAAAACAAACTTTTCTGACTTGATATTATGCGCGCCCATAATGGGCATGCCATTGGGATCTTTACTATTTCCATGGCTTAGTAATAACTCACTGCGTTTGGTAAAAACGGTGTCGGCCAGTGTAACTAGCGTACCGCCTTTAGCTTTTATAATTGCCTGTTGCAGCACAGTTATAACGCCTGGGTTAACCTCTGTTAATAGCGCAGGCTTTGCAACGGCATTACTCATACTATTACACCCTCCTATACTTATTAATACAGTGAGTACCGTCAGTAACTTTACCATTATTGCTCCTCAGACAACGTAGGCCATGTTAGATCCATGTTACCGCGGGGAAGATCGTTTGGTGCGTTTAAAGGCTGCAGTTTTTCGCTCGTAGCAGCAAAGCTTGGTACATCTACTTTACTATTAGCGACTGTTGTTGTAATCGGGCATGCGCCGTTATTATCTATATGAAAAAGTGCTGTAGATAGTAACCTTTCGTTGCTATCACCAAGTTGATTATCAAAGTCATCACTAACAACACACCCTTGTACATCGGCATTAAATTGTGGTGTTGGTGTTGGGGTAAAGCCTGCGGCATATTCGCCAAAGCCTTTACTGTTAACGCCACTAAATTGAATGGTGTAGTAGGTTGTTCCACAGTTGTGTGTAGGCGTGAATCCGTATGGTTTACCACAGGTTGTATCGCCAATAAGTACCACCTCTGCATCTATTCCTTTTAAGCCATTAATAAATGCTTCAGAGGCTGAACAGGTACCTGATGTACTTAGTACATATACCTTAGATAAGTTTAAATCAGGTAATTTATCGCCAGTACTAAAAAACGTTGAGTAATCTATTTCTTCGTCAATAAATGGAAATGGAGAATCGACAGGCTGTTTATCATTTTGTTGTGTTTGATAGTAAAAGCGGTTTTGTACATTGGCACTTCCTGCCACCATATACGCTAGCTGCGCAGACAGCGCTAATAAACCACCGCCGTTGTATCTAAAATCAATAACGAGTTCGTCTACGTTATCGGTTCTAAATTTATTTACTGCATCAATTAAGCCCTCTTGGGCAATACCTATATGACTATTAAACTGCATATAACCAACGCGCGTGTTATTGCTTGTTACAATCGTTTTTACATTTTGAACAGGCGTTTGCTCAATGTTACCCGCTGTGACGTTAAATGTTTTTTCCGTGCCGTCGTTACTGCGAACAACAATTGTATGTGAATCACCGTTGGTTGGGCTAAATAAGCCTTCGTTTAAAGTATCAATCCCTGCTTGGGTATTGGTATTAATGCTTACGCCATCCACTTCAAGTACGGTATCGCCTCGTTGAAAGCCAATTTGGCTAGCTGGTGAGTCATCTTCAAGGTAAGCAACACGTAAAATTCTATCGGCTGAATCACCAATAAATGCCCAGTTAATACCATAACCAGAGGTAACGCCCGATTGTGCTTCTTGAAAGTAATCTTCAGAGGGTTCTGAAAAATGAAAGTTATCTTTTTTAGCGCCTGAATCGGTTAGCTCTTCGGTTTTTAGTTGAGCAAAATAGTCAGCGACGGTATCGAACGATTCAGGGTCGTTATCGGCTATTTCGTCATACCACAGGTATGTTTCGTCGCTCCATGAGCGAAGCCATAGTTTTTCGTATAAGGCTGAACCAGCTTGGTCAGGGTAAGGCTCATTATTATTAAACGGGTCGTTACCTGTACGTGGGTTTTCGCAAAAGTTTTTGAGTTCGTCTGAAGGTTCAAATACACCGGCAGTCCATGTCGGTGTGCTACTTGTAGGTGGCGTGACAGGCGCTGGTGTAGTGTTGCTACCTCCGCCTCCACCACAACCTGTTAAAGCAAAAACTGAGAGCGCGCTAATAATTGCAAGCGATAGAGTGTTGTTTTTAAACATATTCGGTACTTCCTGTAAATAAGTTGTTTAAAATACTACAACACCTGATTATTTATTCAACGTTTTGCTTTTTCTTTATGTAAATAATTGTGTCATTTTTTATTGGTAAAGCAGTATTTTAAGTTCGCTTATTAGCGGGAATATCATTACATTTTTTGTATAGTGCTTTTTAGTGCTAGGTCTTGCTTTTGCCACGCATTAAAAAGTTTTTGTTGTTGTTTTGAAATTTTTAAACCATAGGTTTTTTGCATGTAAGCATAGGCGTCGGCAATTTTTTTACGGGCATAAAATGGTGGCTCTACAACACGTTGCTTAAAGTTTACTTTTACATCGCATTGGCCGTATTGAGTCGCGGCTCCACCTAGCATGCCAAAACGATAATTAGAGCGGTCAGCATTTATTTCGCCAATTGCGGGGGCTAAGTTATTTATATCAGCTTCCATTTTTCGAAATTTTTCGCTGACTTTACGGCAGTTTTTCCGCCCACCATTTTGCCAACATTGTAGTTGATGCCCAAACTCCCATGCCGATACAATATGCTCCCATTCAATACGTAAGGCGCGCTGGTTTACTTTGCCTGAGCGGGTAAATGTATTACGAGGTACATAGCCACAATCCATTGGATCTGGCACTAGTTTTTTACCTTGTTTTTTAATAGCACAACCGCAATACAGGCTTTTTGCATTGTGCGGTAGCGTTTTTATTAAGTGCTTTTTAGCAGTAGAGAAGCGAGTAAAGTCTTTACTTGATACCGAAAAACAGACACAGCAAGCCAGTAAGGCCAAAATCAATCGGATCATATCCATCACATACGTGAACTACAGGAGTACCTAGTTTACTGGCTCAACAGGCAAACATAAACTTATTTAAATCTGCGTTTAATCCTTATGTTTTGCAATAGCAGTAAAAAGCCAGTTAAACAAAAAAGCACACTGGTTGCAGCAAAGCTAATTAATAGAGGATTGTTAAAGTTTTCACGTTCATCGTAATCCATAATATGCAGCATCCAAAAAAGTCGAAAAATTCGCCACAGCGTGCTGCGCACAGTAATCACTTTGCCTGTATCTGATGACAAATAGAGTGTGGTGCTCAATGTATCGTTAAATTGTACTTTCCATACATCTTTTTTATAACCGCTTTCTCTTGGTCCTAAACCTAATAAAGTGGTACTTACTGGTTGAGCATCAATAAGTAAATGCGCGTGTGCATTAGCAATTATTTGCTGTTTGTTGGGGGCTTTGAATGGTTGCCCAGTCATGCCATTAAAACTTTGAGGGTTGCCTTCACTGGTTACAGTTATAAGTGGGGTAGATAAAAAATGCGCAAAGGTTATCTTAGTCGGATTAGTGACTTGTGAAACAATATTATCAATTGATGCCACGTAATCGCTGCTTTTAAAGGGGTTAACTAGGGTGCGTGTTGCTAGGTGTTTACCATGTACTTTTTCAAGCGGGATGGCGCTCATAACCAAACCGCCAAGCAACCAAGCTAGTATTTGTATTCCTAATAAATAGCCCAACCATTTATGAAGTTTACGTGCTGGTTTAAAAATTTTTTTCATGTGTGTTTATCTTATTATTTTTACAAGACATTTTACGCGATGGTTGAGCAAGGTGAGTGCGACAAAATGTCGCACTAGTGCATTAAAATAGCGTTTCAGCACAATAGCGCCAATTGTAAGTAGCAATCGCACTCTAAAATAAGAGTATTACCATATAAAACGTCTATTTATAGGGTGTTGATTTGGTATAAAGGTAAAACTGCGTTAAAGTTTGCATGGTAACCATTAGAGGATAAATACGAGACAATGTCGGAAATTCAATTTTTAAATGTAGATCTAGAGCTTGAGTCAAAACAAGATATTAGTGTGCTGGTGGCCGACCTAAAAAAAGTCGCAACGATTTTACATTATGACAAAGACGAATACCGTCAATTAGCACGTATTGAGGTAGCTGGCGATGTAAAATCACCAGACAAAGCAATAAACCATATATGTGAGCTAATTGAGTCATGTTCACGCAATGCATTAAAGCAATGGTTAAGCTGCTCACGTAGAACGTTTGATATAGGGTTTGAGTCAGGCACGTCGCCAAAGTGTTTTAATCAAGCTTTACATGCAGATACACTACTGCGTATATCTGCTATTGGCGCGGGTATGGAAATAACAATTTACCCTCTCGAAAAATAACTTACGCCTTTCGCTCAACAACGGCTGCGGTCATTTTTGATACGCAGCATAGCTCGTTGCGGCTGTTTGTAATTTTTATTTCCCAAACAGAGCTTCGTTTTCCAATATGAAATGCGCGTGCTGTTGCCGTTAATGTACCATTGCGAGAAGCCTTTAAATGGCTTGCACTTATTTCTTGCCCAACACAGTAAAACTTTGTGAAATCAACCACAAAATTAGCAGCATAGCTCGCTACGGTTTCGGCGAGTACAACGTTTGCGCCGCCATGAACCATGCCAATAGGGTTATGGTGTGCAGGGATTGCAGGCATGGTTGCTACTAGATAATCGTCGCCTATCTCTGTTATTTCTATTCCCATGGTTTTCATTAGCGTCCCTTGGCCATTAATGCCTTCGTCCAATTGTTTACACAATGCTAATGTAATGGGTTGATGCCAAATACTCATATAGATTCCTTTAAATTTAATGCAGCAAGTTACTATTTTTATAGGCTATTTTAGAAAGCCCCTAAAATGTACACGTAAGGAAGTAATTTGGCTATTTGAACGGATAATTTAAATTTGCGATTTTTATTTAACTGTATATACTCACAGTTAAATGTACTGTATGGAAAACCAGTTGTATGCGCCCATTAACTAAACGCCAAGCTCAAATACTCGAATTAATTAAAGTGTTTATTAAAGACACTGGTATGCCGCCTACACGTGCCGAAATAGCACAAACGTTAGGGTTTAAAAGTGCAAATGCCGCTGAGGAACATTTAAAAGCCCTTGCCAAAAAAGGGGTGATTAAAATGAAACCTGGCGCAAGCCGTGGAATTCAACTTGTTGAAGAAGAGGAGCCAGAACAATTAGGTTTACCGCTTATTGGCCGAGTTGCGGCAGGTTCCCCTATTTTGGCGCAAGAACATGTTGAAAGCCACTGTAAAATTGACCCATTAATGTTTAAACCAGCTGCCGACTTTTTACTGCGCGTAAACGGTATGAGTATGAAAGATATAGGCATTATGGATGGCGATTTACTTGCTGTGCATAAAACACAAGTGGCTGAAAATGGTCAAGTTGTGGTTGCCCGTGTTGATGACGATGTAACCGTAAAACGCATTGAAAAAGCGGGTCGCCAGGTGTTGCTTCATGCTGAAAATGACGAGTTTGCACCAATTAAGGTCGATCTTGAAACTGAGTCGTTCAACATTGAAGGCTTAGCAGTGGGTGTAATTCGTAACGCGGACTGGGTGTAATTCGTAACGCGGACTGGATGTAGTTCTTTCTTATTTTATAAAAAGCGCACTTTTTTGGTGCGTTTTTTTATTTTTAAAATTTTGTTTGTTTTTTATTCACACTCTTTCATTTCATCCTTAGCCCTTACCACCTCTCGATTTGAGCCATTTTCTTCTACGTTCAACTAAGCCAACTCTCTACTTTTTATATATTTATTGTTTGTTTTTAATACAAAAAACTTGCATGGTGGTTAAATATTAACTAATTGTTAATAAGCTGACGCTGGCAATACTCATCGCTTTTAAGTTTTGAGCACACACAATAAACTTTTGCTAGCGCAGTGAATGCCAATTTTTATAAATAAAACGGCATTAATAAAAAAATAAAAATAACGAATTGGCGTTTAAGCCGTATGCCTCTTCGCTTTGCACTAGCAACAGCATCAAAGGAGTCGTCACATGGGTAAACTTAGTTGTACCTTGTGGCTTATATTGTGTGTTTTTCCGCAGTTAGCCTTGGCAAATAGCCAATTTAATATGCGTAAAGGCGTTACAGATATAAGTGAAAATGTTTACGAATTACACATGACCATATTTTTTATATGTTGTGTGATTGGGATAATAGTGTTTGCCATTATGCTTTGGGCACTCATTCATCATCGCAAATCTAAAGGAGCGGTTCCCGCTCAATTCCACGAAAGCACCAAAGTAGAAATTCTTTGGACCGCCATTCCATTTGTTATTTTAATTGCTATGGCAGTGCCAGCTACAAAAACGTTAATAGCGATGGAAGATGCCAGTAAAGCCGACTTAACAATTAAAGTTACAGGTTCACAGTGGAAATGGCATTATGAATATATGGGAGAAGATGTAGAGTTTTACTCAATGCTTGCAACTCCTCAGGATGAAATAACTAATTTAGCTGATAAAAACCCAAATTATCTACTTGAGGTAGACAAACCCCTCGTACTGCCAATTAATCAAAAAATTCGTTTTTTAATGACCTCAGATGATGTTATCCACTCTTGGTGGGTACCAGACTTTGCCGTTAAAAAAGATGCCAACCCAGGCTTTATTAACGAAACATGGACCAACATAAACGAAGAAGGCATTTACCGAGGTCAGTGTGCCGAGCTGTGCGGTAAAGATCACGGGTTTATGCCCGTTGTGGTAGAGGCCAAATCTGAGGCTGACTTTAAAGTATGGTTGGCCGATGCTAAACAAGCTAAGCAACAAGCAGCTTTAGCTGATGCCGCTTTACTTGATCAAACATTACCTAAAGAAGAGCTAATGGAGCTGGGCGCTCAAGTATACTTGGCAAGTTGTGCAGCATGTCATCAACCTACGGGGTTAGGGCTACCGGGCGTATTTCCGGCTCTTAAAGGCAGCCCAATTGTACTTGGCGATATAAAAGGTCATATAGACATACTTATTCATGGGAGCCCAGGCACGGCAATGCAATCATTTGCCAAGCAGTTATCTATAAAACAATTGGCTGCGGTTATTACTTACAAGCGAAATGCATGGGGTAACGATACCGGTGATGTTATTCAGCCTAGTGAGATTCAAGCAGCACTTGATGCCGACGTGGAGGCTAACTAATGAGTAGCATAGCAGAACAACCAAACGCCAATGAAGCGCATCATGCTCATCATCCAGCTAAAGGCTTTAAGCGCTGGCTTTATACAACAAATCATAAAGATATTGGCAGTTTATATTTAATATTTTCGTTGACCATGTTTTTAATTGGTGGCGCCATGGCTATGGTGATCAGGGCCGAATTATTTCAGCCAGGGTTGCAGTTGGTCGATCCCCACTTTTTTAATCAAATGACTACAGTTCATGGTTTAATAATGGTGTTTGGCGCCGTTATGCCTGCCTTTACGGGATTAGCCAATTGGATGATACCGTTAATGATAGGTGCGCCAGATATGGCATTACCTAGAATGAATAACTGGAGCTTTTGGATCTTACCTTTCGCATTCTTAATTTTGCTTGCTTCTTTATTTATGCCTGGAGGAGGTCCTGCTTTTGGCTGGACCTTCTATGCTCCGCTTTCAACCACATACAGTAACGACAATACTGCCTTGTTTGTATTTGCGGTGCACATAATGGGTATTAGCTCAATTATGGGTGCTATTAATGTGGTTGTGACTATAGTTAATTTGCGTGCACCTGGCATGACGTGGATGAAACTCCCCCTGTTTGTATGGACATGGCTAATAACGGCATTTTTACTCATTGCTGTTATGCCCGTTTTGGCAGGGGCGGTGACCATGGTTTTAACCGATAAATATTTTGCGACTAGCTTTTTTGACGCTGCCGGCGGTGGCGATCCGGTGATGTTCCAGCATATATTTTGGTTTTTTGGTCACCCCGAAGTTTACATCATGATTTTGCCAGCGTTTGGTATCATTTCAACCATAGTGCCTACTTTTTCGCGTAAAAAGCTATTTGGCTATGCATCTATGGTTTATGCAACGTCATCTATAGCATTGTTAAGCTTTATTGTGTGGGCGCATCACATGTTTACCACCGGTATGCCGGTAGCTGCAGAGCTATTTTTTATGTACTCCACAATGCTGATATCGGTACCTACCGGCGTTAAAGTATTTAATTGGGTAGCCACCATGTGGCGCGGTTCTATTAGCTTTGAAGTCCCTATGATGTTCAGTATTGCTTTTATAGTGCTGTTCACATTAGGTGGTTTTTCAGGGTTGATGCTTGCTATTACTCCCGCTGATTTTCAATACCACGACACTTATTTTGTAGTGGCTCATTTTCATTATGTGTTAGTGACAGGGGCGGTATTTTCAATCATGGCCGGTGCTTATTACTGGCTGCCAAAATGGACTGGCAATATGTTTAATATCACGCTGGCTAAGTGGCATTTTTGGTTGTCGTTAGTCAGTGTAAATGTGCTGTTTTTTCCAATGCATTTTGTGGGTTTGGCTGGTATGCCTCGTCGTATTCCTGATTATGCACTGCAATTTGCAGACTTCAACGCAATTATAAGTATTGGTGGTTTTGCATTTGGTTTATCTCAGCTGTTGTTTGTAGTGGTTGTTTTTAAATGTGCAAGAGGCGGCGAAAAAGTCCCTGCAAAAGTATGGGATGGCGCTGAAGGGTTAGAGTGGGAAGTTGAATCCCCTGCGCCTTACCATACCTTTTCAACACCACCGGAAATTAAATAATGACCCACGCACCGCTCCTTAAACGCTTGATTATTATCAGTATAGGTATGTTTGCGTTTGCGTTTGCCTTAGTGCCGTTATACGACGTGTTTTGTGACTTAACCGGGCTAAATGGTAAGCCATCGTTAGAGCAAGCGCAGCAAAGTAGCGTGATTGAGCAAACAAGGGACGTTAGCGTGAGTTTTACAACTCATGCACAAAGCGGTGCATCTTTTGAGGTGAAATCAAAAGAGTACAGTGTGGTTGTGAAACCCGGAGAAATGCGAGAAGTCGTTTTTAGCGCAAAAAATAGTAGTGAACTCGATAAAGTTATGCAGGCAGTACCGTCTGTTTCACCAGGCAAAGCGGCAAAATATTTACACAAAATGGCCTGCTTTTGCTTTGATCAACAACCCCTAAAAGCGGGGGAAGAGCTCGAATTTAAATTGCTTTTTTATGTTGATACAGCGCTTCCAAGTGATGTTGAAGAGCTAACTTTGTCTTACACCGTATTTGATATTAGTGAGCAACTAGTTGCCAGTAATAACTAGCAACAAACACTAGTGCGAAACTAGGAGCAAGTAAAATGAATCAAGAACATGAGCATTATTACGTACCAGAGCAAAGCCCGTGGCCCATTGTAGGAGCGGTTGCGTTGTTTTTTATCGCCGTAGGCGCAGGCTTAACAGTGATGGAAGTTGGCAAGGAAGGGGGGAGCGGTGTTTATTTACTTTATGCCGGTATAGCCGTTCTTTTATATATGTTATTTGGCTGGTTTAAAAATGTTATTCACGAGTCAGGCCAAGGGTTGTACTCAGCACAAATGGATCGTTCTTTTCGACAAGGCATGAGCTGGTTCATTTTTTCTGAGGTTATGTTTTTTATGGCCTTTTTTGGTGCGTTATTTTATGCACGTATGATTTCGGTGCCCTGGTTGGGGGGCGCGGGTAACAATGCTATGACTAATGAAGTGTTGTGGCCTACCTTTGAAGCTATGTGGCCTTTGGTTGTTACACCCTCCGGTGACACAACCCAAGCTATGGGGTGGCAAGGCCTACCATTGATCAATACGTTAATTTTAATCGCTTCATCGGTCACGTTACATTTTGCCCATGTTGCAATGGAAAACAACAAACGTAAACCACTGAAAGTGTTTTTAGGACTTACGGTGTTATTAGGCGTGTGCTTTTTAGCATTGCAAGTAGAGGAATACGTTCATGCATATAATGACTTAAATTTAACATTAGATGCCGGTGTGTACGGTAATACATTCTTTTTGCTTACAGGCTTTCATGGCATGCATGTCACACTCGGAGCCATACTTTTATTTGTCATTTTAATACGAATATTAAAAGGTCATTTTACCAAAGAAAAGCACTTTGCGTTTCAAGCTGCTGCTTGGTATTGGCATTTTGTAGATGTGGTATGGCTGTGTTTATTTGTGTTTGTATATGTGCTGTAACGTTTATGGGCGAGCTATTTGCCTTTATATAACCGAGCTTAACTGCTGCGATTGTGACCAATAATACAACAACCGAAAACAACACTCGGCGTCCTAAAAAGTGAGACATAGGTCGCCCGTTTGTTTTTCCAGACACCATAATAAATAGCGCTACTAAATAAGTTAAAAAGTATAAACATTAACAACAGTACAATAATAATTTTAATAATCACTGAGTTGACCCTTTATGCAAGTAGTTTTAAGGCACAAACAAAAGCTTAGTTCAATAATCACAATTTGTATGGTTGTGGTTGTTGTACTGGTATGTGTGCGCCTAGGTTTTTGGCAATTAGAACGAGGTGAAAAAAAACAGCAACAGCTCACTGCTATTGCTCAAATACAAACTCATGGTGTCATGAGTTGGTCGCAGTTGCTAAATTTACCAAAGCAGTGGAATAAAACCGGTGTACTAGTCGAGCTTAAAGGGACACTTTTAAGCGAACATTACTGGTTGTTAGATAATCAAGTATATAACGGACAAGTGGGTTACGACCTACTCGCCCTGTTAAAACCAAATAATGATATGCGTGCAGTATTGGTTAATTTAGGTTGGGTGAGAGCCCCGCTATCACGGGATATTTTACCTGCAGTAGTTATGCCCCAAGGTGAGTTTACGGTCAAAGCACAAATTAAAGAGAATAACCTCAGTAGTTTTACCCTAGAAGATAAGACCTCGAGTGGTGATTTGCCCAAACGCATTCAATCAATCGACTTAAGCTTTATACAATCACACACTAATTTCCCATTGGTTAACTTTATGGCATATCGCCAAGGTGAGGGTGATGAAATTGCGATACCGCATTACGAAGCGGTTGTAATGAGCCCACAAAAACATAACGCCTATGCGGTGCAGTGGTTTTTAATCGCCTTTGCATGTGTTGTTGTAGCCATTTTTGCGAGTAAAAAAAGGAATAAAAATGAAAAATAAACCCCTTTTATTGTTTGTAACCTGTTGTGCTATCCCTTTGTTTTTAGCCTATAGCGCGCTCAAATTCGATTGGTTACCTAGTGCGGTTACAAATCACGGTGAATTTCTAAATGAAGAGATAAAACTAGAAAACTGGCAACAAAATAATCCTAAACAATGGACGATAGCGCTTAATTATTCGAGTGAGTGCAGTGCGTCATGTAACGAGCAACTTGAGGCGCTTAATAATTTGTATATAGCGCTTGGTAAAAATCAAGGAAAGGTAGATATGGCTGTTATGGGAAGTCCTTCACAAGCTGACTTACCATGGAAAAAAATGGCCCAGCAAGCAAGCTTGACCCCCGCAAGTTTGTATTTAATTGATCATATGGGGCTTGTGGTACTTGAGTACCCATACAAAGCAAAGCCTCAAGAAAACCGCTTAGTTCAAAAAGGGCTATTAAAGGATTTAAAAAAACTACTTAATTATTCTCGTTCAAGCTAATCCGTTTAGTGTGAGGTTAAAGATGTACAAAAATTATAAGAATTGGGTTTTATTGACCGGACTTTTTGCTTTAGTTGTTGTTGCACTGGGTGCATACACTCGTTTGAGTGATGCAGGGCTGGGTTGCCCAGATTGGCCCGGGTGTTATGGCTTTTTAACGGTTCCTAAACATGAAGCTGATATTGCTTTAGCAACACAAAGCTACCCTGATATGGTGTTTGAAAAAGCAAAAGCCTGGAAAGAAATGATTCATAGGTATTTTGCGGGCACCTTAGGATTGATGATTTTAGCGCTGTTTATTGTTGCTTTTTTAAAGCGTCAATTTCCAACTACACCATTAAAGCTCACATCTTTATTGCTATTACTTGTTGTGTTTCAAGCTGCCTTAGGTATGTGGACTGTCACTATGAATCTGCAACCACTTATTGTGATGGGGCATTTATTGGGTGGTTTTAGTATTTTATCGCTAATTACATTGCTGTATTTAAGGTTAACAGCAAAACCCATTATGGGCGGAGATGCGGGGGCTAAGCGGTATTATGGAATAAGTTTGATTGCTCTTTTTGTGCTGATTTTACAAATAGCGCTTGGCGGCTGGCTTGCGGCTAATTACGCAGCACCACACTGTAATGGTTTACCCTTGTGTGATTACGCTCAGCCTTTTTCACTGAGGAGTGTTTTTCAGTTACCGCTTGAGCACAGCAACTACGAGTTTGGTGTGCTTTCACAACAAGCAAGAATGTCTATTCACTTATTACACCGTATTTGGGCATTAGTAACCTGCATATTTTTGGCGCTTATTATGTGGAAAATTTACAGTCACGCTTACTCTCAAAAAATTAAAAGCTGCGTAATAGCAGTATTGGTTACTTTATTTTGCCAAATTAGCTTAGGACTCATTTTGGTACATTGGCACTTTCCGTTGGGTGTTGCACTGGCGCATAACCTAATGGCTGCCATACTGTTATTAAGTATGGTTAGGTTGTGTTATTACCTAAAATCACGCACATAAAGGAGAAATATAATGGCACTAACAATAAACAAAAAAACAATACAGCCTGCACATACTCAATCACTTAGCTTGCGTGCTTACGATCTATTACAAGATTACTTAGCCATCAGTAAATTTAAAGTGGTGGCGATGTTGGTTTTAACAGCCTGGGTTGGATTAGCATTAGCCCCGGATGTTGGACGTGGAATAGGCGTTCAGATGATTAGTCTATTAGGAATAGGCCTGTTATCTGCTGCCGCTGCCGTTATTAACCATGTAGTAGATAGCGAAATAGACTCTAAAATGGCAAGAACGCGTCATCGCCCTGTTGCTAAAGGGCGTTTAAGTAAAGCACATGCATTAACGTTTGCGGCAAGTATTGGTATCGCTGGTTTCATCATGCTTATGGTGTGGGCTAATACGCTTACAGCAATATTAACGTTATTTGCATTAGTGGGTTATGCCTTCATTTATACGTCATTTTTAAAACGTGCAACACCTCAAAATATTGTAATAGGCGGACTTGCTGGAGCGATGCCGCCATTGCTTGGTTGGGTATCTGAAACAAACCAAATGGCAGCAGCGCCGTGGTTGCTTGTTATGATTATATTTACCTGGACTCCTCCTCATTTTTGGGCTTTAGCCATTGCCCGAAAAAGTGATTACGAGCGTGCAAAAATTCCAATGCTGCCGGTTACCCACGGTATCGACTTTTGTAAAACATGTGTAGTTGCATACTCAGTTTTATTGGCCTTAGTGTGTGTGATGCCATACTTAATTGGTATGTCAGGGGGTATTTACTTAGTTGGAGCTTGTGCGCTAAATAGTGTGTTTATGTACAAAGCCATTAAGTTAAAATTTGCAGCTAATAACGACAAGGCTATGGATTTATTTCGTTTTTCGATAGTGCATTTAATGGTACTCTTCGTGGTCTTATTTATAGATAAATGGCTCCCTTTATGAAGCGGTTATGGCTTTTAGTAATTGTTGTTTTAAGTTTATTTTTATCAGCGTGCTCAAGTGAAAACGATCCTCAAAACTTAAATGCACTTGTTTATGAAAACGCTAAATCACTTTTGGATTTTACGTTAAAAAATCAGCACGGCGAACCAGTGACAAAAGCGCAATTTAAAGGGCAATGGAATTTAGTGTTTTTAGGATACACAAGTTGTCCCGATATATGCCCGTTAACATTGGCTAAGTTAAACGCAGTTTATAAAGAGCTGGAAGCTGATTACCCATTACAAATCTGGTTTGTGTCGGTCGATCCAAACAGAGACACAGCAGAAAAACGAAAACAATATATAGATTACTTTAACCCCAATTTTTTGGCTGTTTCAGGGGAGCACAAAGATCTTTTTCCAGTAGTAAGAGAGCTTGGCCTAATTTACGCAATTAGTGATACAACAAAAGCTGATTATGCGGTTGATCATAGCGCATCAGTTGCGTTGGTTGATGATACAGGAGCGCTAAGAGCTATTTTCAAACCTGAGTTTAAACAAGGCAGTGTGCCGCTTATTAATTCAACTCAATTAACGCAAGAGTTTAAAGTTATTGCAAACTACTACTAAAAACTGTACTTTTTAAATTTTCACGTATTTTAAGGGGGCTTTAGGCTCCCTTTTTTGTTTTTCATTCCTGTTTATAAATTTATTAAATTTTTTTTGACCCTTTTATGGCAATTTTAACAACTAGAGCTAAGCTTTTGTTATGAATTGAAATGAAAGGGATTACACAATTTTAAATGTTAAAACTTCCAAGCGAACTTGTGATTACCCAAGTTGAAACGCTCCACCAAGACTTACTACAAGAACTCAATAGCAACGACGATATCAGTCTTGATATTAGCGGTGTAGTGTCTGCAGATACTGCATCTATTCAGCTGTTATGTGCGCTTCAAAAACACTTACTTACCATCCAACACAAAATTATATGGGTCGGCAGTAGTGCAGCATTAGCACATACCATTAATCAGCTTGGCTTAAGTCATTATTTAACAATCGAAAGAAATAGTTAGAGGTTTATATGAAAAAAATCTTAGCGGTTGATGATTCAGCATCAATGCGTCAGATGGTGAGCTTTACCTTAAAAACCGCAGGCTTTGATGTAACAGAGGCCAAAGACGGCAGTGAGGCATTGGCTATTGCTAAGCAGCAAGGTTTTGATGCGGTTATTTCAGATGTAAACATGCCCATTATGGATGGTATTACATTAATTCGAGAGCTACGTACATTACCCGATTATAAATTTACGCCACTACTTATGCTAACAACCGAGTCGGGCTTAGAAAAAAAGGTAGAAGGTAAAGCGGCTGGTGCAACAGGCTGGATAGTAAAGCCATTTAATCCTGAGCAGTTACTAGCGGTAATTAAAAAGGTTATTCGTTAGTCAAGGAGCGCAAAGTGAGTATAGATTTAAGTCAATTTTTTGAAGTTTTCTTTGAAGAGAGTTTTGAAGGCCTCGATACCATGGAAGCTGAGCTTTTAAACTTAGTACCCGGTGAGGAAGACTTAGAAACTATTAACACTATTTTTAGAGCCGCCCATTCAATAAAAGGGGGGAGTGGGACATTTGGTTTTTCATCGGTGTCTGATTTTACTCATGTACTTGAAACCTTACTGGACCAAATTCGTCAAGGCGAGCGCACCCTGACAACCGAGCACGTTAATTTATTACTTAAAGCGGTTGATTGCCTTCGTTCGTTACTGGCTGGATTGCAGGCAGAGCAAGAGCCCGACTTAACTGAAGCCGATACACTACGAGCACAATTTGAAGAAGTGCTAGGAATAAATAGCACAACGCAAGAGTCCAACATTCAAACTTCAGATAGCCAGTCTGATAGCGATACATACCAAATAGACTTTAAGCCTCATCATCACTTATTTAAAACAGGTAATGAACCACTCATTATGATTAGTGAGCTTGAGCAGTTAGGCGAGTTAGATACCACCGTTTTTTATGATGAAGTCCCTGAAATAACCAATTTGAGTAGTGATGAGTGCTTTTTACATTGGCGTTTTTTCTTAAATACCAGTCATGGTGAAAGCGCAATTAAAGAGGTGTTCGAATGGGTTGAAGATGATGCTGATATTACCATTGAATTGTGTGGCGGCCTGTTTACTGATGAGTTACCCACTCCTGATGCTGACAGCAGTACAGTAGATCAAGAGCCATCAATCCAAGAGCCAGAGCCAAAGCAGGCGGAACAAGCTAAGCCCATAAAGCCAACCTCTGCTAATACGAATAAAAAATCAACAACACCCGAGTCGACTTCTATTCGCGTTGGGATTGATAAAGTTGACTCATTAATAAACATGGTGGGTGAGCTTGTTATTACTCAAGCTATGCTTAATCAACTTAGCGAGCAAGACATTACGCCAGCAACAATTACGGCATTGCAAGAAGGTTTAGCGCAACTTGCGCACAACACTCGCGATTTACAAGAAAACGTAATGCGTATCCGCATGTTGCCAATTAATTTTGTATTTAGCCGTTTCCCACGTTTGGTGCGCGACATTGCGCAAAAGCTAAATAAACAGGTTGAATTAAAGCTGATAGGCGAGCAAACCGAATTAGACAAAACCGTGATGGAAAAAATTTCTGATCCTATGGTTCATTTGGTTAGAAACTCATTAGATCATGGCCTAGAAACGGTTGAGAAAAGACTGCAAGCCGGAAAAGATCCAGTAGGAACGGTCACTTTAAATGCATTTCACCAAGGCGGAAATATTGTTATTGAAATAATGGATGATGGGCAAGGGCTAAACACTAAAAAAATTCAAGAAAAAGCCATTGCTAATGGACTGATCTCTGCCGACAACCACCTTAGCAATGAGGAAATAAACGAGCTTATATTTATGCCTGGTTTTTCCACTATGGATGAAGTGAGTGACTTATCTGGCCGTGGTGTTGGTATGGATGTAGTTAAGCGTAATATTCAGTCATTAAATGGCTCTGTAGAGGTTACATCCGCGCCAGGTGTAGGATCAACGTTTACAATTAGATTACCGCTTACACTGGCTATTTTAGATGGTCAATTAGTTAAAGTGGCCCAGCATACCTATATTATTCCGCTTATTTCTATTGTTGAATCGCTGCAAATTGATATTGCCAAAGTAAGCCGTGTAGGCAAAAGCCTAGACGTACTTAGATTGCGTGATGAATACATTCCAATTTTAAGACTCTACGATATTTTTAATCATAATAACGCCATTGAGTCTCTTGATAAAACCCTGCTTGTTGTCGTAGAAACCGACAATCAAAAAGTGGGTTTATTGGTAGATGACCTCCTATCGCAACAACAGGTTGTCATTAAAAGTTTAGAGGCAAATTACCAAAAAGTAGATGGTATATCCGGTGCGACTATTTTGGGCGATGGACGGGTTTCATTGATAGTTGATATAAGCGGGTTGATAAAGCTTTCAGGATTAAAAAAAGCCGGGCAGCCAAGAGTTAAGTATTGAGTCGCAAGTTGCTTTGGAGGCGTTATGATTTCAGAGCTAAATCTGCAGCAGCAAAAGGGCGTGAAACAATTTTTAACATTCATTATGGCTGATGAAGAGTACGGCGTAGATATTTTAACTGTGCAAGAAATTCGTAGCTGGGAGGAAATAACCGTTTTACCCAACGCTCCCGAATTTGTAAAAGGCGTTATAAATTTGCGTGGCACCATAGTGCCGATTATTGATTTAAGGCTGCGATTTGGCTTGCCCAGTATAGAGTATGGGCCGCTTACAGTGGTAATTGTAGTAAAAATAGAGTTTGAGCACGACAGTAAAATTATTGGTATTACCGTTGATGCCGTTTCTGAGGTTTACAGTATTTCAGAGCAAGACGCCAAAGCGGTACCAAGTATTTCAGAAACAAATAACGACGATTATGTGGCAGGGTTAGTTAACGTGGGTGAAAAAATGGTGGCGTTAATCGACTTGCAAAAAACAATGAATATTTAGAGTCAGTATTTGCTAAATAAAGTAAAAATAACTTAAAGGTGGTGATGAGCATGGGATGGTTTAGTAATCCAAAACAGTCTGAATCAAATAATGATTTAATTGTAAGCGCATTAAATAAGTCATTAGCTGTGATTGAGTTTGAGCCAAGCGGTAAAATAATTACCGCTAATGCTAATTTTCTTCGCGTAATGGAATATCAACTAGAAGAGATTCAAGGCCAGCATCACTCTTTATTTGTTGATAACACTGAGGCCCAAGGGAGTGACTACACACATTTTTGGGTACGATTAAACAGCGGCGAGTTTATATCTCAAGAATTTAGGCGTTTTACCAAAAGTGGTAAGGAGGTTTGGATTCAGGCCACTTATAACCCAATTATAAACTCCCAGGGGCAAGTTATTAAGGTTGTAAAATTTGCGACGGATATAACACCACAAAAACTCGCTGCAGCAGAGGCAAGAGGGCAAATTAATGCAATTAGTAAGTCTCAAGCAGTAATAGAGTTTAATTTAGACGGCACTATTATTGATGCAAACGATAATTTTTTAAATACGTTGGGGTATCAGCTTAACGACATTATAGGGCAGCACCACCGATTATTTGTTACACCTGAACACGCAAATAGTGATGAATATAAAGCTTTTTGGGCTAAGTTAGGGCGCGGTGAATTTGACTCGGGTGAATATTTAAGAATAGGTAAACAAGGTCAGGAAGTTTGGATTCAGGCCTCTTATAACCCAATCTATGATATGAATGGCAAGCCATTTAAAGTAATTAAATACGCATCCGATATAACAGCTCAAAAAGAGTTAGAAAAATCTTCGCGTAAAACTGCAGACTTAGCCAGCGCCTTAAAAGTATGCCAAGCAAATGTAATGATTGCAGACCAAGACCTTAATATTGTATTCGTAAACGAGCGCGTGCAAGACATGTTAAAAGCGCGTGAAAAAGACCTACAAACCGTATTGCCACAATTTTCTGTTGATAATTTAATAGGTACTTGTGTCGATGATTTTCATAAGAAGCCGTCACACCAACGAGATTTATTAAAAAATTTAGATAAGCCTTATAAAGCAGAGCTGCGTTTAGCGGGGCTTATTTTTACATTAATAGCGACGCCATGGTACAGCCAAGAAGGAAAGAAACTCGGTACCATTGTTGAGTGGGACGATATTACTGAAAAGGTTGCTAAAGCTGACGCAGAGCGTGCCATAGCACAAGAAAACCTTCGTGTGCGTCAAGCACTTGATACTGTCGCGACTAATACCATGATTGCAGATTCAGCAAATGTCATTGTGTACATGAATAAAGCTGTTAGAAATATGATGCGTATTGCTGAAAGTGACCTTCGAAAAGACTTACCTAATTTTGATAGCAAAAATCTACTTAATCAAAATATTGATGTATTTCATAAAAACCCAGCGCACCAACAAAACTTATTAGCAACGTTAAAAGATACTTACAGCACGCAAATAAAGGTTGGTGGACGCACATTTGGTTTGGTTGCAAACCCAATAATAACCCCAGAGCAAGAGAGAATTGGCACCGTTGTAGAGTGGGAAGATAGAACCGCAGAGGTTGCAATAGAAAGAGAAATAGCGCAATTAGTGAGTGCTGCAGGAGAGGGAGACCTTGATACGCGTGTAATGGAAGAGGGTAAAGAGGGGTTCTTTTTACGCTTGGCACAAGGGTTAAACAGTTTAGTTAAAATTGTTGACGATGCGGTCGCAGATACTGGCAATATGCTAGATGCCTTGGCAACCGGTGACTTATCTAAGCGAATTGAAAAAGAATACAAAGGCTCGTTTGATAAATTAAAACGCGACGCAAACACCACGGCAGATAAATTAACGGAGGTTATTAATCGTATAAGTTCATCAGCAACCTTAGTGGCCAGTGGCGCAGAAGAAATTTCTCAGGGGAACGCAGATTTAAGTCAGCGCACGGAAGAGCAAGCATCATCATTGGAAGAAACCGCCTCAAGTATGGAAGAAATGACGAGTACAGTCCGTCAGAATGCAGACAATGCTAAAGTGGCAAATACACTCGCAGAAGAAACATGCGATAAAGCGATTCAAGGTGGTGAAGTGGTTAATCGTGCTGTGACGAGTATGTCGGCAATTAATGAATCGAGTAAAAAGATTGCTGACATCATTGGTGTGATTGACGAAATTGCATTTCAAACTAACTTGCTTGCACTTAATGCGGCCGTTGAAGCAGCTAGAGCGGGAGAGCAAGGGCGTGGCTTTGCGGTTGTTGCAGGTGAAGTGCGTAATTTAGCTCAGCGCTCAGCAGGGGCCGCTAAAGAAATTAAAGAGCTGATAAGAGATAGTGTAGGTAAAGTAGCAGATGGCTCTCAGCTTGTTAATGAATCAGGTGCAACGCTTAAAGAAATTGTGGTGTCGGTACAAAAAGTGACGCAAATGATTTCAGATATTACAGAGGCATCTGAAGAGCAAAGTGCAGGTATAGAGCAAGTAAATAAAGCTATATCTCAAATGGATGAAATGACCCAGCAAAACGCAGCCTTAGTTGAAGAAGCATCGGCTGCAGGTGAATCAATGGCTGAGCAAGCAAATGAAATGCGCAGACTCCTTAATTTCTTTTCACTGGGTCAGCAAGACATGGCTATTATGTCACCCACGATGAATACCCCAAGTTTAGCTCACAAATCACAAAGTAACGCAGTACAAAGCAAGCCAAGAGGCGATAATTTTATTGATTCGGCAGACGAGTGGGAAGAATTTTAATTATTTGATTACAGGCCTTATTGGAAAAGCGCTCAATAAGGCCACACTCACTACTATGTATGAGAGCTGCTAATGAAAGAGTTTCTGTGTACCGATCGCGATTTTAAAGACATTGCCAATTTAGTTTACAACGCTTGCGGTATTGTATTAGGCGATCATAAACGTGAAATGGTGTACTCACGTTTAGCAAGGCGGATAAGAGCGCTAAAATTAAACGACTTTAAAGCCTACTTAGCCTACTTAGATACGCATAAAGACCAAGAGTTTGATGCGTTTATAAATGCAATTACCACTAATTTAACGTCTTTTTTTCGTGAAGTTCATCATTTTGAATTTATTAAATCTGAGCTTATACCTAACTTAATAAAGGCGAACAAAGACACCAAGCGGGTCAGAATATGGTCTGCAGGCTGCTCAACAGGAGAAGAGCCCTACAGCTTAGCAATGACGCTAAATAATGCATTTCCAAGTAATTGGGATGTAAAAATTTTAGCCACCGATTTAGATTCTAACGTGTTAGAAAAAGCGCAAAAAGGTGTGTATACCGCGGCAAACGTAAATGGCTTAGATGCCACTCATCTAAAGCGTTGGTTTTTAAAAAGTAAAGATGGCGAACACTATAAAGTGAAAGACACGCTGCGTGAGCGTATTTCTTTTAAGCGCTTAAACCTATTGCAAGACTGGCCAATGAAAGGGCCGTTTGATCTTATTTTATGCCGCAACGTGGTTATTTATTTTGATAAAGAAACGAAAGATCATTTATTTAAACGCTATGCAAATATTCTAAGCGATCACGGTTACTTATTTTTAGGTCACTCAGAGAGTATGGGTAAAGAGCACTCAAATTATAAAAATTTAGGAAAAACTATGTATCAATTGAGAGCACATGCAGGCTGAATTTAGAAGTGTTTTACCCAGTTTTGAACACATTAAGCGTTACTGGGATTCAGGAAGAAATCATGTTGTTGCCAAAGTGCTTCCAGGGGAGTTTTATGTATCTAAAAATAATGAATTGATTTCAACGGTACTTGGCTCATGTATTGCGGCCTGTGTTTACGATGAAGTGTTAGGTATTGGCGGGATGAATCATTTTATGCTGCCGATACAAAAAGGCGTAGAGCTTAAAAGTGCACACGGCTTAAACTGCCGTTATGGTAATTGGGCTATGGAATACCTAATTAATGAAGTATTAAAAAACGGTGCGTCTCGTCATAATTTAAAAATTAAGCTATTTGGTGGCGGAAAAATAATTAGTGCAATGACAGATATTGGGCTGGGTAATATTAGTTTTGCTACCGCCTATGTTAAAGAAGAAGCGTTAAATTTAGTGGCCCATGATATGGGTGGCCCGTGGCCTAGAAAAATATTTTTTCATCCACAAACGGGTAAAGTGTATATGAAAAAACTTAAAAAATTACATAACGATACCATTGAAAAGCGCGAAGTACGTTACTTGCAAAACCTTAAAAAGCAAGAAGTGGTATCGAATATAGAGTTGTTTTAGGAGTCGCTATGATAAATGTATTAATAATCGATGACTCCCCTTTAATTAGAGGGTTGCTTACAGAAATACTGCAACAAGCTAACGACATTAACGTAGTGGGCTGTGCTGAAGATCCATACCAAGCACGCGAAATGATCAAAAAGCTTAATCCCGATGTACTTACCTTAGACGTAGAAATGCCAAAAATGGATGGGATTAGCTTTTTAAAAAACCTAATGCGCCTAAGGCCTATGCCCGTGGTTATGATTTCTACGCTTACGCAGAAGGGGTCGCCCATTACATTAGAGGCGTTAGAGCTAGGTGCTGTGGATTTTATTGCTAAGCCAACAAATAACGTAAGAGCCCAGCTGAGTCATTACGCGTCACTGGTTCAACAAAAGGTAAGAATAGCCGCAGGTGCACGAATCCGCAGCTTTAAAAAAGCGCCACCCGATACAAAACCTATAAGTTCAGAGACTGAATTTTTATTAAATAAAGTGATTGCAATTGGTGCATCTACCGGGGGTACCGAGGCAATAAAAGAAGTACTAATAAAAATGCCAGTTAATTGCCCTCCTATTGTAATTACTCAGCATATTCCTCCCGTATTTAGTGCCTCGTTTGCTGAGCGTATGGATAGAACATGCTTAATTAATGTGAAAGAGGCACAACATGGCGACAAGCTAAGCCCAGGTTGGGCTTATATTGCCCCCGGCGGGCTTCATTTAAGCGTAAAAAAGCGAGGAATTGCTTTGTATTGCCAGCTCGACGATGGTGAGCCTGTAAATCGGCATAAACCAGCCGTTGACGTACTATTTGATTCGCTTGTAAATTGTGGATCAAAAAATATAGTGGCAGCAATACTTACAGGTATGGGCGCTGATGGGGCTAAAGGACTGTTAGCACTGAAGCAAAACGGTGCATACACGTTAGCGCAAGATGAATACTCATCAGTTGTGTGGGGAATGCCTAAAGCCGCCATTGATTTAAATGCAGCCAATGAAGTGGCTGCACTTGATAAAATGGCTGAGCGATTATTAAGCCAAGCAGTTAAACCTAACTAAATAAATAGAAAGCTCAAAGTTATTGAATAACCCAAGGCTGAGAAAACCAATAATAGCTGTTCGGTTTTTTAATTGAAGGCGCTGTACAATTAAAGCGTGAACGGCCTTTGTTCAGTTTTTTAGGTGATGTTACCTCTACCGTATTATCAGTCACCCAGTTCAAGTTTGCTTTGCCAATCCCCGACACATAACAAGCCAGTTGTGACTTGTTAAAATCATCAACTTGAAACCTAATAGTTAACGCAGGTGGGTTTTGGGTTGTTACGCTATTTTCATAGCTTAATTGAGTAATATTAAATGCCTGAGAATTTAATTTGGTTGCCAGTGTTTTTATGTCGCTATAAACGCCAGATGCAGGAAAGCGAGGTAATCGACTAAAGTTAGTGTGTTTATTTAGAGCACCAGAATGCTGGCCAATGCCTATATAGCCAAGCTCTGTCACTAAAGCTTGTAACTCGTTATCAAACTCTCCGTAGGGGTAAGCTAAATATTTATAGTTGTGGCCTATCTCTTCTTTTATACGTTGTTGTGAATGAACAATATCTTGGGTGATACGTTTTTTCCATTGCGTGTTAGTTTCACCGTCAAGTTTTAGATGTAAATAGTCATGCTGTGCGGTGTGGTTACTTATAAGTGCGCCTTTTTTACTCAGTTCTTTAAGTTTATCCCAACCCATCACATAGCGTTTACCTTCGTCTATGAGCTTAGGGTTAACAAAAATTGTGTATGGATAGCCAAACTTTTCGAGTATTGGAGCAGCTTGATCATAATTATTGTTGTAACCATCATCAAACGTGATGGCGACGGTTTTATCAGGTAAGGTATGGCCTTGTTTTAAAGCATCAAGTAGTTCATTTAAGGCAATAACATTAAAATCATTATTTTTTAAATAGTTTAGATGCTCTGTAAACGTTTCTTCGCTCACACTAGTGACCGCCGGCAGGGTTTCACTTACATGGTGGTACTGTAAAATAACACCAGCATGAGCACGTAAAGATAACCCAATAAGAGTCAATAAAACTAAATGAAACAATTTCTTATACATAATAAAGCACACCATAAAAGCTTGCTGTTGTTAGCAGGACCAATGATATTATCAAATATCACCGTGCCACTGTTAGGAATAGTTGATACCGCGGTCATTGGCCATTTAGGCAGTGCTCATTATTTGGCTGGTATTGCGTTGGGCTCAGCTGTTATCTCCATTTTATTTTGGCTCGCGGGTTTTTTAAGAATGAGCACAACCGGCATGGTTGCCCAAGCCTATGGCCAAAATGACTTAACCCAGTTAGCTGCTTTACTAAAACGAAGCCTATTACTTGCCAGCATAGTGGCATTATTTCTTATTGCTATGTCTCCTTTAATAAAACACGCAATAGCATTTTTATCAGACGCTAATAATGCCGTGCTAAGCGAGGCCTATACTTATTTTAGTATTCGAATTTTTAGCGCGCCAGCGGCACTATGTAACTTGGTTTTATTGGGTTGGATGTTAGGCGTTCATTATGGACGAGGGCCATTTTACTTATTGTTGGTAACAAATAGTGTAAATATTGTGCTTGATATTTATTTTGTTGTTTTTTTAGATTGGGCTGTAGCAGGCGCGGCATGGGCATCGTTAATCGCTGATTATACTGCGCTGGTATTCGCGCTGTTTTTAGTGACTAAACTCGCAAAAAAACAAGGTGTAGTGTTAAGTACTCCGCACTGGTTTAGCTTTAAAAAAATGGCAGGGTTATTGAGTTTAAATCGCGACATTTTCATTCGCTCTTTAATACTTCAGTTGTGTTTTAGCTTTATGACTTTTTATGGCGCGCGTATTGGCGAAACAACCCTTGCAGCGAACGCAGTATTACTAAACTTTTTAATGTTAGTCAGCTTTGCTCTGGATGGCATAGCTTACGCAAGTGAGGCTAAAGTAGGCCAAGCTAAAGGTCAGCAAAGTGTAAGTAAAATACAGCTGTGGGTAAAAATAAGTGTATTTTGGGGAATATTATTTGGCGTGATTTATAGCGTGTTTTTTGCTGTGTTTGGCGCTTATATAATTACGCTATTAACCAACGTACCTGAGGTTATTAATGAGGCTACGCAATATTTACCATGGGTAATTGCTTTGCCATTATTAGCAATGAGCTGCTTTTTATTTGATGGTGTATTTGTTGGTTTAACGCGCGCTAAAGATATGCGAAATAGTATGTTGCTATCGGCAGCTATTGGGTTTTTTGGTGTATTTTGGGTATTTAATGATTGGCAAAATAATGGGCTATGGCTTGCGATGAGCTGCTTTATGCTAATGCGTGGAGTTACATTAATAATAAAATATCAAACGCTTAAAGCTAATAATCAGCTGCTAGATTAAGGCTTATTTCCACAGATCAGGATCGTGATGTTTGGGCCCTATTTCTTTTATTACTTGCGAAAAGCGATTGGCAAAAATGCCACTGTAGCCCCAAAAAGCAAAAAATAGCGCAGGTATTAAAATTAAAACGCCAATAATTTGCAAACTGTAATGACTATAGTAACCCGCAAAAATAAAAATCACGGCTAGCACAAACAGTGCTACGCCGCGAAAAAACCGCTTTAAACTCAGCTTAGGGTTGCTCCCTAAGCGGTATATAAGAGGCTTTAGCATTTACTTGGCTTAATAGTAAGAGTGCTCGCCAGCTTCGTGATCAGTAATATCTGCAACACCTGTGATCTCGTCAAACTTAGCAATCATTTCTTTTTCGATGCCTTCTTTTAACGTTACATCGATCATAGAACACCCATTACAACCGCCACCAAACTGAAGTACTGCAACGCCAGCAGCTGTAATCTCTACTAGGCTTACTTGGCCGCCATGGTTAGCTAGTTGTGGGTTTACTTCTGTTTCAAGCATGTGCTGAACACGTTCGTTTAATGATGCATCATCACCAATTTTACGTGCTTTTGCATTAGGTGCTTTAAGCGTTAGCTGAGTACCCATTTTGTCGGTAACAAAATCAATTTCAGCTTCTTCTAAAAAAGGAGCACTTTCAGCATCAACAACGGCATCAAATCCGTTAAAATTTAAGCGAATATCGTTGTCTTCAACGGCGTCTTCTGGACAATAAGAAACACCACACTCGGCTTGTGATGTACCAGGGTTTACAACAAAAACGCGAATATTGGTCTGTTGTGATTGATCTGCTAATAGTTTAGCAAAATGTGCTTGTGCTGTTTCGGAAATAGAAATCATAAAAACGGCTTTATACCTGACTAAATTACTCGGATACTGCATATCATACTCCGCTCATCGTGTTGCGGCTAGTGTTGAGCGTAAAAAGTTGGCATCTATTTTAAGCAATGCTAGCGTGCAATTAACAAACATTTTTAGAGTGATCTATATGCGTTTATTAATAACAATAATGGTGGTAATGCTGAGCTTTTCAAGTGTAGCAAAACCGCTTTCATACTATTTTGAAGACGATGTTGTATTCGACCCAGCCATTCCTACGCCAGAAGAAGTATTGGGTTATCAAGTAGGTGAGTGGCATGTAAGACACGACCAACTCGTGCGCTACATGGAAGTACTTGCTCAAAAGAGCGACAGAATAAACTTTGAGATAATTGGCCGCACACATGAGCAACGACCACTGGTAATGCTAACGGTTACAGCGCCAAATAAATTAACTCAAATAGAGCAAATACGCCAAGCGCACTTGGCTCGTTTGGGTAATAACAGCAAAAAAGCAAACGATGAACCTGCAGTTGTGTGGATGGGCTACAGTGTGCACGGTAACGAATCATCGGGAAGCAATGCATCGCTTTTAACGGCTTATTACTTAGCTGCAGCACAAGGCGATGAAATAAATAACCTATTAAACAATACCGTTATTTTGCTCGACCCATCATTAAACCCCGACGGACTTGCACGTTTTGCTAATTGGGCAAACAGTAACCGCGGCATGAATTTGTCATCAGATCCTAAAACTCGTGAGCATACCGAAAACTGGCCAAGCAGCCGCACTAATCATTATTGGTTTGACTTAAACCGAGATTGGCTATTGCTACAGCACCCTGAGTCGCGTGCGCGTATTGCAAAATTTCATCAGTGGAAACCAAATGTACTTACCGACTTTCATGAAATGGGCCCAAACAGCAGCTATTTTTTTCAGCCGGGTATTCCAAGTAGAAAGCACCCAATTACGCCAATTGAAAACGTAACATTAACCAAAGCAATTGCTAATTATCATGCCAAAACATTGGATGAAAATAATGCACTGTATTTTACAGAAGAAAGCTTTGACGATTTTTACTACGGTAAAGGTTCAACTTACCCAGACGTGAACGGAGGTATAGGTATTTTGTTTGAGCAAGCAAGCTCTCGAGGCCATATACAAGAGACCATTAATGGCCCTTTAACGTTTCCATTTACTATAAAAAATCAGTTACTAACGAGCTTATCTACCTTTAAAGCGGCGGTTGAAAACCGTCAAGCATTGCTTGACTACCAAGCTAAATTTTATGATCAAGCCGCAGAGCTTGCAGGTGATGAAAACTTTGCAGGTTATGTTGTTGAAGGTGCAAAAGACAGCACCCGAATTACTGACTTTTTAGCGCTATTGGAGCAACATAAAATAAAGGCATTTGAACTTACTAAACCGTTCAAAGCAGGTGGCGTAAACTTTACCACCAACAGCTATTATGTGCCTTTAGCGCAGCCTCAATATCGTCTAGTTAAAGCGATATTTAGCGAGCAAAAAAACTTTGCAGACAATACATTTTACGATGTATCTGGTTGGACATTAGCGCATGCATTCAATCTACCCTTTGCAAAAGTAAAAAGTAACTGGGGGCTAGACGTTGCAGACACACCTTGGAATAAAGCACCTAAAGCGCCCCTAACAAGTTTAGAGTCAGCGTATGCATTTGGTTTTGCATGGGACGACTACTTAGCGCCTAAAATGCTAAATACATTATTAAAGCAAGGTATAAAAGCACGCGTGGCATTGAGCGCCTTAACGGCAAAATCGAGCGCGGGCGACATAAATTTTGAGCCAGGGAGTATTATTATTCCGGCTGGTTTACAAACACAGCAAAACTGGATTTCTTTGTTAAACACTGCGCAAAGTGAATTTGGTATTGCCATAAAACCTATTACAACAGGCTTAACCAGTAAAGGTGCTGATTTAGGTTCACGCTCTATGGCAGTTGTTAAAGCACCCAAGGTTTTACTGATTGGCGGCCAAGGCACTAGCCAGTACGAAGTAGGTGAAGTGTGGTATTACCTAGATAGGTTTGTAGGTGTTGCCCCCACAATTGTTGAAATGACGCGTTTAAGTTCACTTGAGCTTAGTGATTATAGCCATATTGTGTTGGCCCACGGCAATTACAATAGCTTAACAGATGCAGAAAAAGTAGCGATTAAAAGCTGGGTAAGAAAAGGCGGTGTTATTTGGGGCCACAAAGGCGGCGCTAAATTTTTAGTCGACCAGCAACTACTTAAAGCAAATTATTTATCGCGACAGGATTTAGCTGGTGCTTTCAAAACTGAAGGCCTAAGCTATGGCGATAAAGATCATCTAGCGGGGCGTCAGCGTATTGCTGGGGCTATTTTTAACACTAGTGTGGATTTAACGCACCCATTAACCTTCTCACTCACGCGCGACACCTTACCGGTATTTAAAAACAGTACATGGTTACTTGAAGCGTCAGATGCCCCTTTTGTTAATGTACTAACCTACACAAAACGCCCGTTGTTAGCTGGCTTTACTGACTCTGTAAATGTAGAACAAGTAGCTGAAGGCGCTGGTTTAATAGCACATTCGTACGGACGCGGCAGTGTTATTGCTATGACTGACAACCCCGTATTTAGAGGTTACTGGTATGGTACAAGTCGATTGCTTAGCAATGCATTGTTTTTAGGCCATACATTCCGCGCAAATGGTCAGTAACATAAATTAACTAAATTGGCGTTAAACAGGTTGTGAATGCCCACACTTGTTTAGCGCCGGCTTTCCTTAAAGCCTGAGTTGCGGCATTTAATGTTGCGCCGGTTGTCATAATGTCATCAACAATAGCGACTGTTTTACCGCTCATATCTTCAGTACATATAAATGCATTGGTTAGATTTTTAATACGTTTTGCTTTAGTGAGCTGCGATTGCGCATGAGTTTTTTTATTACGAATAAGCGCATTATTTAAAACAACGCGAGAGCACAAACAAGGGTGCCATACTTGGCTTACTTGATTAAAACCTCGCTTTAAAAATCGGCTTTTATGCAAAGGTAAAATTATAAATAAATCAGGAGATTGCGTGCTGTATTTAAAAAACGCATTGAGCTGCCTGTGTACAACCTGCTGAAGTGCTTTTTTGTAATGTATTTGGTTACTAAATTTAAGTTGGGTTAGCCACTGCTCAAATGGAGGGCGGTAAAAAGCGCAAGCAAATAACCTGTCAAATTCGCAGTTAGGAAACATATCAACAATATCAGGTCGGTGAAGTAAATTTGGGTGTTTAGTTACATCTAGTAATGCTAAATCTTCTAAGCAATATTCGCATAAACCTAGGCTTGCACTTACAGGGCTTTTGCACTGTACGCAATACGACGGGAACAGCCAGTTAAACAGACCTTTCATGAGATAGTGCCTTCCATTGCAATCATCTTTTTAAACGTTATTATGAGCCTAAGTTTGGTTAAGAATATGCAAATATGCAAAAAGAGTTAGTACTTTTACATGGTTGGGGAATGAATCAAGGCGTTTGGCAACTCATACAGCCAGAGCTTGAAAACTTATATACAGGAGAAGTGCGTAGCCTTGATTTGCCTGGGTTTGGTAATAGCGCAACCACATTACCAACCCCGTATAATTTGCATGATGCCGCTATGCAATTAAGCCAACAGTTAAAACCTCATTCTATTTTAATGGGGTGGTCTTTAGGTGGTTTGTTTGCTCTATACATTGCAAAACATTGGCCTGAAAAAGTATCGAAGGTTATTTTAGTCGCATCGACACCTTATTTTGCAGAGCATTGTGAATGGCCGGGAATTAGTGAAAAAGTACTAACTCAGTTTAAAGACCAATTGGTTAATCATAGAGAAAAAACCATTGAGCGCTTTTTGGCTATTCAGGCTATGGGAAGTGAGTCAGCGAGAGATGACATAAAGCAGCTTAAACAATTGCTAAATCAATATTCAGCACCCAACAGTGAGGCGTTAGCGGCCGGTTTAGATATTTTACAAAATAATGATTTACGCGATTTATTTGCAACGTGTCCGGTAAAAATTATGGGTGTATTTGGTCGCTTAGATGCATTAGTGCCGTATAAAGCAATAGCTAAAATGTCAGTACTAAATGCTGAGTTTGAATACCAAGTAATAGATAAAGCATCTCATGCTCCGTTTATTTCTCACAAAAATGAGTTTTTATCTATCGTTAAATCAATGCTTTAAAAATGCGACGATAATTGCGTCCCGTAAAGCTTTATTTTGCGCACAAACTGAGCGATAATTAAACAATATTTAAGTGGTGGAGGTTTACCATGTCAATCGGATCTGTATTTAATAATGGTGTCGAAGGGTTTAACCGTGCAAGCCAAGGTATTGAAAAGGCCAGCGCAGAAATAAACCGTGCCAGTATAGAACAGCAAGATGATGCGCAACTTGCACAACAGCGACAGTTAGTTGCAGCAACGCCAGACGAAGCAGTAACAGCACCGGTTGCTCAGCCTGCGCGTATTGACGAATCACTTGTTAACCTAAAAGTTGAAGAATTTAACGCTAAAGCTAATGCGCAAACAATTCAAACAGCTGATGACGTACTGGGTACGTTAGTCGACATTAAAGTGTAATTTAATGAATATTGTCACGCCATTTCCATCAATAAATATAAACACAGCCAATGTTTATACGGAAACCGCTCGTCGTGACAATCAACTGCGGGAAGTAATTCCTGCTCCTTCTGCAAATAGCGCAAGTAATACCGAAACCAAAGCGCAAAGCGATGCTGAAAAAGCCAAATTACCAGGTAATAATGAGGGTGCAACGTATAGTGCATCGGGTAAGTTAGCTGACGAAAAAGTGGTTCAAGCGCGCGACGATGAAAACGCCGAGAATCCAGAGGAGTCTGAAGAGCAAAAAGCGCAGCAACAAGAGTCTGAGCAAGAACAGCAAGTTTTAGAGCAAGAGCAGCAGCAAATAAAAGAGCTAAAAGCGCGCGATACTGAAGTGCGTATTCACGAACAAGCTCATGCTTCTGTAGGCGGTAAATATGCGGGTTCGCCAAGTTACGAATATCAACGTGGCCCTGACGGCACTAACTATGCAGTGGGCGGCGAGGTGCAAATTGACGTTGCTGAAATTCCAGGTGATCCCCAAGCAACCATAGAAAAAATGCAAACGGTTAGAGCCGCAGCCCTAGCTCCAGCGGAGCCTTCAGGTGCTGATCGATCAATAGCGGCAGACGCTACTCAAAAGCTGGTAGCAGCTCAGGCTGAACTTGCAGCGCCTCAAAATGAGGAAGACGACAGCGCTGAAAACAATAGCAAAGCATCATTCACAAGCAGTGAAACGCAAGAAACTAAAACGGCAGAAAGTGAAGAGCAAACACGAGATGCAGACGTGGAAGCACGCGCAGGGCGAATTGCTAATTTTTATCAAATGGCAACTTCGCCATCCACACAAAGTGGTTTTTCAGCAACCTCTTAGCGAATAGCCTGAACTTCGAATATTAAACTATTCACAATAAATTATTTTTAATGCTTACTGATTTGAATTAAAAAAACCGCTTTCGCGGTTTTTTTATTTTAAAGCGTAGAGCGCTTTCCGATTTTACTTAAAAGCTAAACATGCTAAATGGCCTGCTATTTTTTTACTTTGGCATTCGCAAATGCATCAGCAAACGCGTTACCCATAACCGCATTACCGCTATCACGTTTAGGTTTAGCAGCTTTTGGTTGCGCATTGTTAGTGCGCGGCTGTTGTTTTTGTGCAGCAGGGGCTGGCTTGTTGCTGGTGTCTATTTCGTCGTTTAAACGCATGGTAAAGCTAATACGTTTACGCGAGGCATCTACCTCTACTACTTTAACTTTTACAATGTCGCCCGCTTTAACTACTTCGCGAGGATCAGATATAAACTTATTAGTAATCGCCGAAATATGTACTAAACCATCTTGGTGAACACCCACATCAACAAATGCACCAAAGTTAGCAACATTCGATACAACACCTTCTAAAATCATGCCTGGTTTTAGGTCACTTATTTTCTCTACACCTGCTTTAAACTCAGCCGTTTTAAACTCTGGACGTGGATCGCGACCCGGCTTATCAAGCTCAGCAATAATATCGGTAACCGTAGGTAAACCAAATTTTTCGTTGGTGTAGTCGTTAGCAACAAGCTTGTTTAAAAATTCGCTGTTACCTATTAATGTGGTTACTTCTGCGTTGTTTTTTTCGCAAATTTGCTTAACAACAGGGTAGGCTTCAGGGTGAACTGATGAGTTATCAAGTGGGTCGCTGCCATTGTTAATTCGTAAGAAACCAGCAGCTTGTTCAAATGCTTTTGGCCCTAAGCGTTCTACTTTTTTTAGCTCACTACGTTTTGTAAATGATCCATTGGAATCGCGGTAATTTACAATGTTTTGCGCTAAGGTTTTGTTTAATCCTGATACGCGTGTAAGTAAAGGAACCGACGCCATATTTAAATCAACACCTACCGAGTTTACACAGTCTTCAACAACGGCTGTCAGTGTTTGTCCGAGTTGGCTTTGCGACACATCGTGTTGATATTGCCCTACACCAATTGATTTAGGCTCTATTTTAACAAGTTCAGCAAGCGGATCCTGCAAGCGACGTGCAATCGATACCGCGCCACGTAATGACACATCTAAGTCAGGAAATTCGTTAGCTGCAAATTCAGATGCCGAGTAAACCGACGCGCCAGCTTCGCTCACCATAATTTTATTAAGTTTTAACTCGGTATTTGCTTTCATTAGCTCAGCAACCAATTTGTCTGACTCGCGCGACGCTGTACCGTTACCAATGGCAATAAGTTCTACTTTGTGTTGGCGGCAAAGTTGCTCTAGTGTACGCAGCGACTTATCCCAATGATTTTGCGGGGCATGAGGGAAAATAGTTTGCGTAGTTAGCAGTTTACCTGTGCTGTCTACAACAGCAATTTTGCAACCGGTACGTAAACCGGGATCAAGACCAAGTGTTGTGCGTGGACCTGCAGGTGCCGCCATTAGTAAGTCTTTTAAGTTTTTAGCAAATACATCAATAGCGCCTGCTTCTGCTTTTTCGCGCATGGCTGCAAAAAATTCGTTTTCTAGGTGTAAACCTAGCTTAATTTTCCAAGCCCATTGCACCACGCTTAAAAGCCAAGCACTCGCTGTTTGGTCGGTAATATTTAAGCGGTAGTGCTGTGCAATCATATTTGCACAAAGTTGAGCAGGGTTTTCAGAACTTGGTTCAGGGTTTACATTTAATTGAAGTATGCCTTCGTTGCGAGCTCGCAGCATAGCTAATGCACGATGAGAAGGAACTTTAGTAAGTAGCTCCTGATGATCGAAGTAATCGCGATATTTAGTGCCCGCTTGTTCTTGACCTTTAATTACCGTGCTTTGTATTGCGCCGTTTTGGCTTATGTGACTTCTTAATTTAGCGAGTAATTTTGCATCTTCGGCAAAACGCTCCATTAAAATAAATTTAGCACCATCAAGCACGGCTTTTGTGTCATCAAAGCCTTTATCAGCATTAATGTACTGCTCAGCGTGTTGCTCAGGATTTAAACTCGCGTCGGTAAATAACGCATCGGCTAGGGGCTCTATACCTGCTTCTATGGCTATTTGGCCTTTGGTGCGGCGTTTTGCTTTATAGGGAAGATATAAATCTTCGAGTTCTGTTTTACTTTGCGCGCTAGTGATGTCGGCTTTGAGCTCTGCGGTGAGCTTCTTTTGAGATTCGATAGTCGACAAAATAAAGCTACGACGCTCTTCAAGTTCTCGAAGGTAAGATAAACGCTGCTCTAGTAAGCGCAATTGAGTGTCATCTAAACCGCCGGTGACTTCTTTTCTGTAGCGGGCAATAAAGGGAACAGTTGCGCCTTCATCAAGTAATTTTGTTGCAGCAACAACTTGTTGTTGTTGTGCATTTAGCTCACTGGCTAAACGTGCAGAGATATCGCTCATGCAAAAACCTTTTTAAACAAAAAATAAGACCAGAAATAAATATCTGGGTCGGCTAATTGCTTGAATAATATCACATGAAGTTGTAATAAAAAGCTCTTAAAGCAAGCTATTTAACTTGCTTTAAGACGGTTGCTTTGGTTGAGATAGTTAAGCGATAAAACAACCTCTAATGAGGGTGGTCTACGCTTTCTAGTACGTCGCTAAACGAAGTGGCAATTGGGCTAATGTGCAGCGGAATATGTAATGTTTTAGCAATTTGGCGAGCTGAAATTAATCCACATATTTCGTTATTGGCTGTTGTTACTAATAAAAACATCGCCCCTTGATGCTCCATTGTTTGCAAAGCATCGCCCACACAGGCATAACTTAAGCTTTGCATGCTGACACCCATTAGCTGGTTTATTGGGGTCATTACATGGCGAAGGCTCACTTCATTTCGCGGTGTATTTAAACGTTGAGCAATAATAGTAATTTTAGCACTTTGTAAATCAGCACTTGAAACAATACCTATTAGCTTGTGGTCGTCATCCATTACTAATACAAAGTCAGACTGCTGGCTGCTCGTTTGTTTTAGGGCATCAGCGATTATTGTTTCGTGCTGTGCTCGAACAGGTTTTTTTTGTGTAAAGTTATTCACCATTTTTAAAGCGGGTGAGGCCAAATCGATTAACGGTTGATTGTCAGCAAATGATTTTGCAATAACACCATGAGAGATATTTTGGGTACGTAATTCTTTAAAGTTAGACATAATATCCACCTATTAGTTAAAATTTAATTAAATTGAAAGTAATAAATTAAATTAAATAACAGGGGGCCCACGTTGGTACGCAGTGCTAAACGGTCTGCTAAAAGATGAACTCTTGTAAAAAGAGTGAGCGCCTTTAGGGAGTGGTTGAGCTGCCTTAAGGGAAGTGACATCAACAAATGAATCTTCGTCAAAGTCAGGAGTTGCCTGATCGGGAATATCTAAGGCAATTAAATTATTTAAAACGGTTGGGTGTTCAAGGTTGGTGTTTTGCTTGCTGGCATGCAAAGTCAAACTCACACTCATAAAAAGTGCAAACAATACGGCATTACTAAATATGCGCTGTACTACGTTTGACATAACCATTACAACCTTTGCTAATCTCACATTAAAATTATGTGCGAGCTATTTATATATAGCCTAATGAGATAATTTAAACAATCAAAAGTTAATATGATCTGAATCAAATACTACTTAGCCGTTTTTTGATATTCAATTGAGTTTATGTACCATTCTTTTTTTCCCTGCGGTGTCATTACTTCAAAATCGTCATCAACTTGTTTTTTAATAAGCGCCCGAGCCATGGGTGAGTCGATAGAAATATAGTCTTTTCTGTCGTAAATTTCGTCTGGGCCAACAATTCTGAACTTTTTTATGTCGCCTTGCTCATTTTCTATTTCGACCCACGCACCAAAAAATACTTTTCCGTCTTGCACGGGGGAGTAATCAATAATATTTAAATCGGGAATACGCTTTCGCAAATAGCGAACACGTCGGTCTATTTGGCGCAGCAGTCGCTTATTATATTGATAGTCGGCATTTTCAGAGCGATCGCCTAAGCTTGCTGCCCAGCTGACTATTTTTGTTACTTCAGGGCGTTTTACATTCCACAGGTGGTCGTGTTCTTGTTGCAGTTGCAAATAGCCTTCACGGGTAATTAAATTTGTTTTCATCGACTTTTAATTATTAGCTCTAATGATGGGCACGGTAATAAACTTAGAAAAATTTGTCGAGCTTAAAGTGTTTAAAGCAGCCATTATTGTTGTTTGAAATGTTCAGTAACAATCTAAGGCCGTAATTAGTTTTTGATTATTTGTTTTTTCATTTATATTAATACTTAATTGGATATAAAAATAAGAAACAGGTAATGGGACACGAAACGACAAAAGTATTGGTTGTAGACGACGATATGCGCTTACGCAGCTTATTGGAGCGTTATTTAGTAGAGCAAGGTTTTATTGTTAGAACCGCTGCAAACTCAGAGCAAATGGATAGGCTTTTAGAGCGTGAAAACTTTCACTTAATGGTTCTCGACTTAATGCTTCCCGGTGAAGATGGCTTATCTATTTGCCGTAGGTTACGCCAAAAAGAAAACGAAATCCCTATTGTTATGCTCACCGCAAAGGGCGACGAAGTCGATCGCATCATTGGTTTAGAGCTTGGCGCAGATGATTACATTCCAAAGCCATTTAATCCTCGTGAGTTACTTGCGCGCATTAAAGCCATATTACGCCGCCGCGCTAAAGAAGTGCCAGGTGCGCCCGCCGCAGAAGAAAACCTAATTGCCTTTGGTAAATTTACGCTTAATTTAGCCACTCGTGAAATGAGCGAAGGCGATAAAACAATATCGCTAACCAGCGGCGAGTTTGCCGTACTTAAAGCGCTTGTGTCACACCCAAGAGAGCCGCTTAGCCGCGATAAACTCATGAACTTAGCGCGTGGCCGAGATTACAGTGCCCTAGAGCGCAGTATTGATGTGCAAGTGTCGCGCCTTCGCCGCATGATTGAAATAGATGCGGCTAACCCGCGTTATATTCAAACTGTGTGGGGATTAGGGTACGTGTTTGTTCCTGACGGTGAAAAGTAGTTTTTATGGGATTTTTTCCACGTAGTGCGTTTGGGCAAACTGTATTTTTGGTAGCGGCGTTATTACTTATAAACCAAGTTGTGTCTTATGTAACAGTCAGTTTATATGTTGTAAAACCGACCATAGAGCAAGTGAATTTAATGCTTGCTAAGCAAGTTAAAACTGTTTTTATTGACTGGGAAGACGGTATAGAAATAAACGACGACTTATCAGAAAAGTTTTTTGAAATAACCGGTATTGATGTCATGACCCAGCGCGAAGCCATGCGCCAAGGGCTTGGTCAAACCCGTGAATACCCCATGCTTTCACGTAGTATGTCTGCGCAGTTAAATGGCTCGGCGCGGGTGCGTATTACGCAAACTGGCCCACTCGTTTATTGGATAGAGGCCCCGCAAGCGCCTGGCTATTGGGTTAAAATTCCGCTTTCAGGGTATCAAGAAAACAACCTCGAATTTTTAACGTTTTACTTATCAAGTATTGGCTTTTTGAGTGTGCTAGGTGGTTGGTTATTTGCACGCCACCTAAACCGCCCGCTTAAAGCACTGCAACAAGCCGCTGTAAAAGTAGGTAAAGGCGATTTTAGCACCAAGCTAGAAGAAGAAGGCTCTACTGAAGTAATAGAAGTAACGCGTGCGTTTAACCAAATGTCGCGCGGTATCGCTGCCCTTGAAAACGACCGGCGTTTACTTATGGCGGGTGTGTCTCACGATTTACGCACACCACTTACCCGCATTCGTTTAGCAACCGAGATGATGAGCGACCAAGACGAGTATCTTCGCGAAGGGATTATTTACGATATTGAAGATATGAACGGTATTATCGATCAATTTATTGAATATTTACGTCACCACAAACGCGAAGAACTCAGTTGTGAAGATATAAACGCGTTAGTGGGTGAAGTCGTTAATTGTGAGTTAAAGCATCAGCGTTCTATAACCTTTAAAAGTAACCCAAGTATAGAGAGTATTCCGCTCAGCAGCGTGGCTATAAAGCGTGTTGTAACTAACATGATTGAAAATGCAATTCGTTATTCTGACGGCGATATAGAGGTACTTAGTTATTATAACTCCAATAAGAAGTATGTGGTCATTGCGGTAAACGATAATGGCCCAGGTATTCCTGAAAGTGAATTAGAGTCGGTATTTGAACCGTTTAAACAAGGTGATGCTGCGCGAGGCAGTGAGGGCAGTGGCCTAGGCCTTGCTATTATTAAGCGTATTGTTGATATGCACGACGGCAAAGTAAAACTTGAAAACCGGCCTGAAGGCGGCTTAAGTGCGCAAATTTATCTGCCTATAAAAATACAAAACTCTGCACAGTAACCTGTGCGGAGTTTTGTATTTGTAACACTTAAATATCTGTAAAACTGATATAACCGTGAAGCTTAAAGTGCTTTAAAGCGGATGGCAGTGCCGCCGCTGGTGGCAAGTGTTAAGTAAAAGTAAGTCATTAACTAAGCTTGTAAACACAAGTCTATATCCCATACACCTAACTCCTAATTATTTTTAAATAGCCGACTACAGTAAACTGTTAACTTTTAAGGTTTAAAATGTTGATGTTTGTTTTTTTTGTTAATATGCGTCGGC
>NZ_BADX01000071.1:0-61094 GCF_000241365.1 Pseudoalteromonas sp. BSi20480
AACTCAAATGTTGAGTTTTAAGCAGTTAGCACGCACAAACTCAGAGGGCAATTCAGTAATTACTGCCGCTCTTTGCTTATTACAAAAGTAGGTGTAAACCTCGTGTTCAAAGTCATCATTTATAGCTCTGCCTACTTGGTACAGGGCTGAGGTGAAATTACTGTCGACCCTAAAATGATCTTTAACGACATAGTCTTTACTTAAGTACCAATAGAGCTCAATGCCTTCGCTTTTAGCATACTCAACTAAAACATCTTTCAATGTTGAACCGTTTTCGAAGCGCCTAGGCTCCACACTTCCTGTCCAACTTGCTGGCATGGGGGTAACAGTACGCGTACGCTGCTCTAAAACTCTATCGACAGTTTGATCTGGCTTTTTTAAACTCAATACGTATTGGTCACGCTCTTTGTTGCTTTTAACTTGATTTCGAATCGAGGCATAAAAGCGAGATAATCCTTCGGCAGCGGCATTTTTAGATTCTTTTAAATCTAATGTTGGAACATTTCCCATTAAAAAGTACGCAGCAAGCGCTATTAATATGACTGCAAATGACAAGTACCTAATCCAAAACCACATTACAACAACCACCCTTATTTGTTCCTGTTATTGTTATACCATTACTATTTGTAAAATGAAGGAGTATTTTTATCTGGTCGCGTTTTAAAACGGCGATGTAGCCACATGTATTGCTCTGGTGCGGCATTAATTGATAATTCCATGCGTTGATTAACACGCGTGACATCGGCTTTGTCATCACCGCTTGGGAAGTTTTCAAGCTCTGGAATAATTTCTAAATGGTACTTTCCACTTTCGTCTCGGCGGGTAATCAAACTCATAGTTTCGCAATTTTTACTGCCAGCAAACATCAGTGTACCTGTTGTAGTTGCGGTATCTTGCACTGCATAAAAAGGGACGAATTCGCAGCGATTACGGCCGTAGTCTTGATCGGGTAGGTAGTAGCACACTTTTTTATTTTTTAAGGCTTTTAGTAAGCCTTTTACGTCCTTTTTACCGACCAAGTATTCATTAGAGCGAAGGCGGCCATTAGTCGTAAAGTACTCCATTAGTGGGTTGTTGTGCGGGCGGTAAAAACCGATACCCATACAGCCCAACCCCATTAATCGGCCTGCCATTTCAAGGTGTAAAACATGAGGTACTAGTAACAGTACGCCTTTTCCAGATTGTTGCACTCGTTCAAAGTGTTCAAGCCCTTTTAAAGACCCTAAAGCTTTTTTCGCTCGCCACTGCGGCCACCACCATGCCATTCCGGTTTCAACCATCGCAATGCCAGTGTTTTCCATATTTTTTAGCACCAATGCTTTTTGATCTTCGTCGCTCATATCAGGAAAGCAGCGTTTAATATTTACTTCGGCAATGTGTCGGCGGCGTTTCATAAATTTATGAACTAAACGGCCAAGTAGTTTGCCCAGGGCTAATTGAAGTTTTTGCGGAAGCCAAGAAATTAGGTATAAGAAAAAAACGCCAATCCACGTTAGCCAGTATCGAGGGCCTAAAAAAGATGCTTTAAAAGGAGATGAGGTGACCACAAAAATTGCTCTAAAATTAAAAACGCTAGTTTAACGCTAAGCGCTGTAAAATACAAAAAGCCAGCATGTAGCTGGCTTTGTATGTGTTTTTTGACTGCTTAGACTGCTTTTAAACCCTGGTTTATAGCTACTAGGTCTTTGCTTGTTAGTGTACCCGCTGCTTGCTTTAAGCGCAGAGTAGACAGCACATAACGATAACGTACATCAGCAAGGTTACGTTTAGCATTGTATAGGTTTTGTGTGCTTACAAGTACATCAACAATTGTACGCGTACCGACCTCAAAGCCTGCCTCTGTTGCTTTTAAAGCACTTTGGGCAGATACAACAGCTTGCTCTAACGCTTTGTAAGTTGCAATGTCAGACACTACTTGATTGTAAGACGTAATAACCGTGCGGGTAATTGCGCGGTAATTGGCTTCGTAATCTTGGCTAGCTGCAACGTAAAATGCACGTGCTTGATCAGTAGCTGCAACTGTTGCACCTCCAGAGTATAAAGGCAGGCTAAAGTTAAGGCCTACTGAGGTTGAGTCTGCACGAGGTTGTCTAGTTAGGCTTGTACCATTTATATCTGTATCTGTTAAAGAGTCGCCATAACTTGCACTTAGGGTTAGCTTTGGATAGTGACCCGCTCTTGCCAGTTTAATTTGATCTTGCGCTATATCTACGGTTACTTTAGCAACTTGCAAGCTAATATTTTTATCTTTAGCAATATTTAAAAAGTCGCTAGAGTCTCGAGCTGGCTTAGTTGTAGAAAATGTCTCTGTATTTAAAAAGTCTAACTTAGCGTGATATTTACCCGTAATTTCTCGTAGTTGCTCACGCGCTGTTTCTACTGAGTTATTAGCAATAATTTCTTGTGCAACAGAGTTGTCAAACTGTGCTTGTGCTTCGTGTACATCGGTAATTGCCGTTAAACCAACAGCGTAACGTTGTTTAGTTTGTTCAAGCTGGCGTTCGATGGCGCGTTTTTCCGTTTTAATAAATTCAAGGTTATCAATCGCACTTAAAACGTTAAAGTAGCCTTCCGCAACACGAACAATTAAGTTTTGTTTCGCCGAGTCGTATTGAGCATTTGCTTGCAACGCTTGTTTGTCTGCAATGTCTAATGAGTTCCATGCGCCTAAATCAAATAAAGTTTGGCTTAAGCTAAGACCACGGGTGAACTGATCAGAGTCGCTTTCGACTTTAACTTGGCTTGTCAGGTCCGTCACACTTTGAAAAGAGGTTGAGTCACTTTTTGTATAACCCATTGTTAAACCAATTTGCGGCAATAATGCAGCCATTGCAGTATCTGCTTGGTAAGATTGTGCGTCTGCTTGGGCTTTTGCTTTTAAAACGGTAGGATCGTTGGCCGTTGCAATTTCAAAAACTTGTAGTAAATCTTCAGCGCTTGCTGCTGTTGTGCCTAATGCGCATGATAAACTAACTAGCGCCGCAAGAATGTTCTTTTTCATATGTTGTTCGGTCCTTAGACAATTTTTATACTAAAACCATGGTAACCTGTTTTACGTAATAACTAAAAATAAAAAGAGTAAAACAGTGCGTCGAAATGTAACAGAATATATTAACGTACTTCAAAGTTTTTAATAAGTAGAGGATGCTTACGTGCCAGATAAAAAACTTGTTCAGTTTACGCATAAAGATGTCAGCGTAAAGCCGGTCAAAAATTTGTATAAAGGCTTTTTTCAGGTTGATTTGTATCAGTTTGAACATGCCTTGTTTGCGGGCGGTAAATCAGAACTTATTAGTCGCGAGATTTTAGAGCGTGGAGACGCCATTGCTGTGTTGCCTTACGACCCCATATCAGACACTGTGCTTTTAATAGAACAAATACGTATAGGGGCTATTAAAAGCAAACATTCACCTTGGCTACTAGAATGTATTGCTGGAATGACTGACGGCAGTGACGATTATGAATCGGTCGTAAAGAAAGAAGCGTACGAAGAAGCTGGGCTTAATTTAACAGAGCTTGAATTTATGCTTTCGTACCTTTCAAGCCCTGGTGGTACAACAGAGCGGTTACATTTATATCTTGCACGAGCCGATTTAAGTGACGTTGAGTCTGGTGTGTATGGCCTTGAAACCGAAGGTGAAGATATAAAAACTCACGTACTCAGCGTTGATGATGCGCTAACTCGCCTCAACAATGGTGAAATGGATAATGCTGCAACCGTTATTTGCATGCAGTGGCTTGCGCTTAACCATGAAAAAATGAAACACAAGTGGACAGATTCTTCTTCATAGCCACAAATTGGCTCACAGTATAATGGTGGTATTTTGACAGTACAATTAGCAACAAATAGATATATCCAAAGCCTCCCAAAGTATTTAACGCTTTGTGAGCACAACTACTTACGACTTTTAAAATTGTTACCGGCTGAACGAGCGATTGGCTGCAGCCGAGAAGTGAAGTTGGGGAACAGTGAGTTTGCGACTAAGGTTGATGGCAGTGCAAAATACACTATGGATATTTCTATTAAGCAGCTAAGCGGCATGGTAAAGGGAATTGCACCGCTTTATTTAACTGTGAGGTTGTATCACGATGCTAAAGTGGCTGAAATTATCCATCACGATTACCATCAGCGTATTAAGCCTTCTTATGGTTACCCTAATCCAAAAATGCATCAAAAAGATGAAAAATATCAACTTAATGCATTTTTATACGACTGGCTTGTAGCCTGTGTAGAACACGGACAAGCAACGCTGAATTGGGATGTAAATAATGGCTTGGTTTGATGAACCTTACCTCATTGATAAGTCGTCGTTACGCATAGCACATATTACCGATTGTCATTTATTCTCAAATAAAGCCGGTGAGTACTTTGGCGTAAATACGGCGATTTACTTTGAACAGGCGCTGGCTCATATGGCTAAGCAATCCCTTGATTTTGTAATATTTGGCGGCGACCTTACGCAAGATCACAGCGCAGAGTCTTATTTTTTATTTAGTGAGCTGATTAACCAAAGTGATTTAACATGCCCTGTTTTTTGGGTTCCAGGTAACCATGATGATATTGCCCAGCTTAACCGAATGAGTGGTGGGCAAATAAATCGCGCTAAACATATAGTGGCAAATGGCGTTGAGTTACTTCTTATTAATTCTAAAGGGCCAACGCCTGCAGGGTGGGTAACAGGCACGCATTTGAATGAAATTACCGAACGGCTGTTTGCTTCGGCGAGTTCCAAAATTATGTTTTGTCACCATAACCCACTCCCCATTGATGGCTACCTAGACAAACACATGCTCGAAAACGGGCCGCAATTACTTAATATATTAGTTAATAGCGAAAACGTTTTCGGCTTGTTTCATGGTCATGTGCATAACGAATACATGCAAACGTTTAGAGCGCTTCCCATTTACGCGACTCCAGCCAGCTCAGTGCAGTTTAAAAAACACAGCCCCGAATGGATACAGCAAGACTATGGGCCAGCATACAGGTTGATATGTATTAGCACGAAAAAAGAGAATATAAGCACAGATATGGAAGTAGTATGGCTAAACGGGTAATCTATATTCATGGTTTTAATAGCTCAGATAAATCATATAAAGCTGTGCGCTTTGGCGAGCTTATGGCACACTATGACGTTGACTATTGTGTACCGTGCCTAAACCATGAGCCCATACAAGCCATCATAGCGCTTGAGCAATTACTTACACCTAATACTGTTTTATTAGGTAGCTCATTAGGTGGATTTTTTGCCACGTATTTATCGCAGCGTTATCAAATTCCTGCTGTGGTTATAAATCCCGCGGTTGCGCCATACACTTTATTAAAGCCGTTGCTTGGTTTAAATTATAATCCGTATCAAGATTATCATTATGAATTGAATAGCAGCCACATAGCGGCTTTAAAAGCGTTGGCTGTTGATGACCTAAAGCACCCTGAATTACTGTATTTATTACAGCAAACAGGCGATGAAGTGTTAAATTTTCAACACGCAGTAAACTATTATTCGCAATGTAAGCAAAGGATCGAGTTTGGTGGCGATCATAGCTATCTTGGCTTTGAACAAACCTTTGCAAGTATTGTAGATTTTCTTAAAATCACGTAAAACTAGTTAAGCACAGCCTTAGCGCATATAAAGATAAAAACTATGAGTGATCAAAATTATAACGCCGAAGCCATTGAAGTACTTAATGGATTAGATCCGGTAAAAAGACGCCCCGGGATGTACACCGATACTGTGCGCCCAAATCATTTAGGCCAAGAAGTAATCGATAACAGTGTCGATGAAGCTATGGCGGGCCATGCAACTAAGATTGATGTAATTCTACACGAAGATAACTCGCTTGAAGTAAGTGATGACGGTCGTGGTATGCCCATTGATATTCACCCAGAGGAAGGTATTCCAGGTATAGAGCTTATTTTTACTAAGCTGCATGCCGGTGGTAAATTCTCAAACAAAAACTATCAGTTTTCAGGTGGTTTACACGGGGTAGGTATTTCAGTTGTAAATGCATTATCTACACGTGTAGAAGTAACAGTTCGCCGTGATGCGCAGCAATACAGAATGGCCTTTGAAAACGGTGATAAAGTTGAAGATTTAAACGTTATAGGCACTGTCGGTAAACGTAACACCGGGACTACCGTTCGCTTTTGGGCCGATGCCAGCTATTTTGACTCTGCTAATTACTCTATTACCAAGCTTAATCATTTATTAAAAGCCAAAGCGGTACTTTGTCCTGGTTTGCGTATTAAATTTGTTAATAAACAAACAAAAGAAACGCAAGAATGGTTTTACGAAACCGGCTTAAAAGATTATTTAATTGAAGCGGTTAAAGGTTTCGAAACGCTGCCACAAGACCCATTTGTAGGTGAGTTTAAAAGCGCTATAGAAGGTGTTGATTGGGCTGTGGTATGGCTGCCAGAGGGCGGTGAATCGATAGCTGAAAGCTATGTAAACCTAATCCCCACTGCGCAAGGCGGTACACATGTTAATGGTTTACGCCAAGGCTTACTTGAAGCCATGCGCGAGTTTTGTGAATTTAGAAACTTATTACCTCGTGGTGTAAAACTTACCCCAGACGATATATGGGAGCGCTGTAGTTATGTGCTTTCGGTTAAAATGCAAGACCCTCAGTTTGCCGGCCAAACAAAAGAAAAACTGTCTTCACGCACGTGTGCGGCACTTGTTTCGGGTGTTGTAAAAGATGCATTTAGCCTTTGGTTAAATGAACATACAGATACAGCAGAGTTGTTAGCTGAGCTGTGTATATCAAACGCACAAAGTCGTTTAAAAGCCGCTAAAAAAGTAGTGCGTAAACGCGTTACAGCGGGCCCTGCATTACCAGGTAAACTTACCGACTGTAGCGCAGCAGATAACGACCGTACCGAACTATTTCTAGTAGAGGGTGACTCTGCTGGTGGCTCGGCTAAGCAAGCGCGAGATCGTGAGTTTCAAGCAATAATGCCGCTGCGTGGTAAAATTTTAAATACGTGGGAAGTTGAGTCAGGGCAAATATTAGCATCGCAAGAGGTGCATGATATTTCTGTGGCTTTAGGGATCGATCCTGATTCAGCCGACATGAGCGGGCTACGCTACAATAAAATTTGTATATTGGCCGATGCTGACTCTGATGGTCTTCACATTGCCACACTGTTATGTGCTTTGTTTGTTCGACACTTTCCGCAGTTAGTAAAAACAGGTCATGTATATGTAGCAATGCCACCATTATTTAGAATAGATATTGGTAAAGAGGTATATTACGCCTTAGATGAAGATGAAAAAACCAGTATTTTGGCCCGTATTGAAGCAGAAAAAAAACGCGGTAAAGTAAACGTACAGCGTTTTAAAGGATTGGGTGAAATGAACCCACTGCAACTTCGCGAAACCACCATGGATCCAAACACAAGACGTTTAGTTCAGCTAACACTTGATGAAGAAGTTCAAACCATGGAAATGATGGATATGTTACTTGCTAAAAAGCGTTCGCCAGACAGGCGCCAATGGTTAGAAGATCATGGTAACAAGGCACAAGTATAATGATGCGTGTTGGCCACTAGGAGATAGAAATGAATAAACTACTAGCAAGTGTATTGTTACTGAGTTTAATAAGTGCGCCTGCAATGGCTAAAAACATACTAGACAAGCTTAGTGTTGCACCTGGTTTTGAACTTAGTTTATTTGCAGACGACGTTGAAAATGCGCGCCAAATTGCAGTATCAAAAAAAGGCATTGTTTACGCAGGCTCGCGCAAAGCAGGTAATGTGTATGCGCTTATCGATCATAATAGCGATGGCGTAGCCGATAAAAAAATTGTGATTGCAGAGGGTTTAAATATGCCCTCAGGGCTGGCTATTAAAGATGGTGATTTATACGTAGGTGAAGTGCATCGTATTATTCGCTTTAAAAATATAGACACCCAATTAAAAGATCCAAAGTTTGATGTGATCTACAACGCATTGCCTTCAGAGCGCCACCATGGCTGGAAGTTTTTACGCTTCACACCCACAGGCGAATTGCTTATTCCTGTAGGTGTACCGTGTAATATTTGCGCCGAAGACGAGCGCTTTGGTCGTATTTTTTCACTAAACGTAGAAACCAAGCAAATTAAAACAATAGCGCAGGGCGTTCGAAATACCGTTGGTTTTGATTTTCATCCAAGTACTCAGGCTTTGTGGTTTAGTGATAATGGCCGCGACATGATGGGCGATGATATTCCACCAGATGAAATAAACCGCGTAAGTAAAGAAGGGGAGCACTTTGGGTTCCCTTATATTCACGCCGGTGCGATTGTTGATCCTGAATTTGGTGAAGGAGAAAATATTGCTGATTACACGTCTCCTGCGCTCGCATTGCCTGCCCATGTGGCACCATTAGGTATTCATTTTTACAACGCAAAACAATTCCCAGCAAGCTACAAAGAGCAGTTATTTGTTGCTGAACATGGCTCATGGAATCGTAGTAAAAAAGCAGGCTACAAAGTAGCTATAGCCACAATAGAGCAAGGCCGTGTGACTAAATACACGCCGTTTATTACCGGCTTTATGAAAGACGAAACAACATTTGGACGCCCAGTTGCATTTGCAGAGTTAGGTGACGGCAGTCTGTTAGTAAGTGACGATTACGCCAATGTAATCTACCGCGTAAGCTATAAGAAAAACTAGGTAAGCTTTAATGAGTGATACAGATACCTTGCTAATGCAAGGAATAGAGCAACAAACAATGGGGCGCTTTACTGAAGACGCCTATTTAAACTATTCCATGTACGTGATCATGGATCGTGCTTTGCCACATGTTGGTGATGGCTTAAAACCAGTGCAGCGTCGTATTATTTACGCGATGAGCGAATTAGGCTTATCGGCCGCAGCTAAATATAAAAAGTCAGCCCGTACCGTGGGTGACGTACTCGGTAAATATCATCCTCATGGCGATAGTGCTTGTTACGAAGCCATGGTACTTATGGCGCAACCGTTTTCGTATCGCTATCCACTTGTTGACGGCCAAGGAAACTGGGGTGCTGCTGATGATCCTAAATCATTTGCTGCAATGCGTTATACTGAAGCGCGTTTATCTAAGTTTTCTGAAGTACTGCTTAAAGAGCTTGGCCAAGGCACGGTAGATTGGACACCAAACTTTGATGGTACATTAGATGAACCGGTTGTATTGCCCTCACGCTTACCACATATTTTACTTAATGGTATTACCGGTATTGCTGTTGGTATGGCAACTGATATTCCGCCTCATAACGTGAGAGAAGTAGCCAGTGCATGTTGTTTATTACTCGACAAACCAAAGACAGAGCTTGATGAATTATTAGAGCTAGTACACGCACCTGACTACCCAACCGATGCCGAAATAATTACCCCAAAAGCCGATATTCATAAAATATACAAAACCGGCCGAGGCTCAATTAAAATGCGTGCGGTGTATAGTGAAGAGCAAGGCGATATTGTGATCACCGCGCTTCCGCATCAATGTTCAGGCGGTAAGGTGCTTGAGCAAATTGCAGCGCAAATGAACGCAAAAAAACTGCCTATGATTGCTGATTTACGTGACGAGTCAGATCACGAAAACCCAACACGTATAGTGATTATACCACGCTCTAATCGTATTAAAGCAGAGCCATTAATGGCTCACTTGTTTGCGACCACCGATTTAGAAAAAAACTACCGCGTAAACTTAAATATGCTGGGGCTAGATGGTCGTCCGCAGGTTAAAGATTTGCGTAGTATTTTAAGTGAGTGGCTCATATTTAGGCGCGAGACTGTTCGTCGTCGTTTGCAGTATCGTTTAGATAAAGTACTGGCGCGCTTACATATTTTAGAAGGCTTATTAGCAGCATTCTTAAATATTGATGAAGTGATTGAAATTATTCGCAGTGAAGATAAGCCAAAGCCTATTTTAATGCAGCGCTTTGATTTAACCGATATACAAGCAGAAGCTATTTTAGAGTTAAAACTCCGCCATTTAGCTAAACTTGAAGAGTTTAAAATTCGTGGTGAGCAAGATGAGCTTGCTAAAGAGCGTGATAAATTAGAACTCACGCTTGGTTCTGACCGCCGTATGTCAACGTTGCTTAAAAAAGAAATTCAAGAAGCGGCAGAAATGTATGGCGACGATCGTCGTTCTCCTGTTATCGAGCGCTCGGAAGCGAAAGCTTTAAACGAAAAAGATTTAATTCCATCGGAATCAGTGACTGTTGTTCTTTCAGACAAAGGGTGGGCACGTGTTGGTAAAGGTCATGACTTGGATGCGCAAGGATTAAGTTACCGCTCAGGCGATGCCTACAGAGCTTCAGCTCGCGGTAAGAGTAATCAGCCCGCCGTATTTTTAGATTCAGCAGGGCGTGCATTTGCAACTGATGCACATAGTTTACCGTCGGCACGTAGCCAAGGCGAGCCAATGACTGGGCGTTTTAACTTAACAACCGGTGCAAATTTTGAGCACGTTGTTATGGCTGAAGATAGTCAAGTATTACTTATGGCATCGGACGCGGGTTACGGTTTTATCACTGATTTTAAAGACCTTGTGAGTAAAAACAAAAACGGTAAAGCGTTAGTGAGTGTGCCTAAAGGCGGTATTTTACTCCAACCAATTAGAGTGAGCGATGTAGCTAGCGATTACTGTATGGCTATTTCTAACGAAGGACGCATGCTTTTATTCCCACTACGCGATTTACCTAAACTAGGTAAGGGTAAGGGTAATAAAATTATTTCTATCCCTGGTGCAAAGGTACAGGCTCGTGAAGAGTTTGTGAAAGTACTGGCTGTTGTCCCTCTAGGAAGTAGCGTTACATTGCATGCTGGTAAACGCAAGCTAACCCTTAAACCAACAGATTTAGAGCATTACCATGGTGAACGAGGTCGTCGAGGTAACAAGTTACCGCGAGGCTTGCAGCGTGTTGATGAAGCTGTTGTTGAGCTAACGCCTCAAGATGAAGAGCCTGTTGAAAGTACGGCAGATGAATCATAAGCTTTGAGCTAACGTATTACGGCCTGCAATTGCAGGCCGTTTTTGTTTGTAGAGCCCAGTTTTTACCATTTTATTGTTATGTGTTGGGCAATTAATTTTAGCATTGACTCTATTTCAGCGTACAGTTGTTCGCTATTGTCTCGTCTGTGTCACAAAATAACGCTATAATAGTGTCATAGTGCACAATGACATGCGCACCGCACACAATTGATTTGGAGAACGAGTTTGTTAGCTGTAATACGTGTTTTTATTATGTTTATGTTTATATTGTTGAGTTGTATTTTTGGTTTATTACTTTCATTAGTCAGGCCTTTTCACCCAAATAATGTTCACATAATTGCAGGTTGGTTTGGTTCTATGGCCAAAATGATCGGTGTTAAATTAGTGCTGACACGCCATCAAGATGCTGAGAATATTGGCCCTGCAGTGTACGTTGCAAATCATCAAAATAGTTATGATTTATTTACAGTACCAGCAATGGTACCAAAAAACTGTGTAAGTCTTGGTAAAAAGAGCCTAAAGTGGATCCCATTTTTTGGTCAACTTTATTGGCTGTCGGGCAATATTTTAATAGATAGAGCAAATCGTTCAAAAGCGGCTGGTACTATTTCAAAAGCAGCTGAAAAAATTAAGAAAAATGGGCTATCTATATGGGTATTCGCAGAAGGTACACGAAGCTATGGGCGCGGTTTATTACCTTTTAAAACAGGTGCTTTTCATACCGCGATGAGTGCGGACGTGCCAGTGGTTCCCGTGTGTATGAATACAACGCATAAAACCATTAAGCTAAATCGTTGGGATAATGGTACAATTTACATCGAAATGTTAGCGCCTATATCACTTGATAAAAGTATAAGTGCGCGAGAGCACGCTCAAAACGTACATACTGTTATGGCTGCTAAAATAAACGAATTAGATGCTCAAGTGAGAGAGAAATAATGGAAAACTGGCGCGAAATAAGTGAAGACATCGTAAGTTCATTACTTGAAGATGGATCAGATCCTGAAATACTTTATGAAGTAGAACACCACTTTGTGTGTGAAGACTTCCCTAAACTAGAGCAAGCCGCATTGGCTGCTTTTAAATTAGGCTACGATGTTGAAGAGCCAGCAGAGCTTGAGCTTGAAGACGGCAGCAAAATATGGAGCTTCGACATAGTAGTAGAAGCTGAGCTAGACGTAGACGTTATTATGGAAGACGTTGATAAACTAGCAGCACTTGCTGTTGAATGCGACGTTGAGTACGACGGTTGGGGCACTTACTTTCAAGAGTAATTAGCGACTCAAGTATGAAAAATAAAAAAGGCGAGCATTTAATAATGCGCGTCCTTTTTAGTTTTTAATTGTTTGTTATATCAGGTTCATATCAATACTTAATAAACTTGAAGGGCTAAACCTGGGAGGCAATGGTTTAAACTTAGGTATTTAGAATAACAAAATATTTGCCCTGTCATCGACATGATTTTTCAGCCTTCAGATAGATTATTTAATACTATTAGAGCCACTTTTTATTTTTAAAATACACACCAATACCACCAGTAAGTATCACTAAAAAAACAATAAACAGCGTAAATGCATAGGGGTTGTCTGTACCAGGAATTCCCCCAACGTTTACCCCGAGCAAACCTGTCAAAAAGCCTAGCGGTAAAAACAAGGCAGCCACTACCGACATCACATACATACGTTGGTTTAGCTGCTCAGAAACATGGTTAGTAACTGTTTGTTGAATAATTTGTGCACGCTCTATTGAGCTGTCTAATTCTTCAAGGTAGCGAATAAGTAAGTTAGTGGTTTCGTTTAGCTTTGCCTTATCGTCATCTAAAAGCCACTCATAATGACCGTTTACCATTGTAGTGAGCGCCTCTTTTTGAGGCTTTAAATAACGCTTAAGCGCAATAGTTTGGCGGCGTAACTGCGATAGCGCTTGGTTGTCAAAACGCTTACTTGGCTCGTCTATTTCTTCTTCAAAGCCATCAAGTGTTTCATCTAAAGAGTTAATAACACTTTGCATACGTGAAGTCAGCTTTTGTGTAATAGCACACACAAGCTCTGATATAGAACACGGGCCTTTATTGTCTTTTAACGAACTAAGTACATCGTCAATAGATAAAAGGCGACGCTTACGAGAAGTGATGACTATATTTTCGTTAATAAATAAACGTACCGACACCATGTCCTCGGGGCTTTGCGCTGGGTTTAAGTTTACACCGCGCAAAAACAGCATGTGTCCATTTGCAGACTGCGTGATACGTGGGCGTGTTTCATCCGCCGTAAATGACTCTAGCTCATAATCGGTTAAAAGCTCACAGTGTTTGAGCCAGTTGACTACGTCGGTTTGGCTGTAATCCATATGGACCCATAATTTACCTTGCTCAGGTTGCCAGTTGTGAAGGTCTTCGCTGCTTTTAACAGCACGTGTACCGCCTTTTTCATCAAGCACTAGGGCATGAAGCAAACCATTAATCATAATAAGATCTCAAAAGAGTGTATTTTTAATACTGTAAACTATAGTGTATCTACATACCCAAAACATATTTACTTTTAATAAGTTAAAACATATTCAATTTAAGTAGAGTCATAGTGCTGATTTAATTTTATGCTCAGCAAGACGCGCATTGTGTGATGAGTTACCTTAAAAGATCAATTTAATTTACTCATCGACTAGATAAATTTATTTCGTTGGTGTTTTTTCACCCGTAGCGTATAAACCTCTTTTTTACTAAGGGCACATTTATGACGACAAAAATAACAATAGGTTGGCGTGAGTGGTTAAGTTTACCTGAGCTTGGTATTGAGCGGATCAAGGCTAAAGTTGACACTGGTGCGCGCACTTCATGTATTCATGCAATTAACATTGAAGAATACGAAGTTGATGGCGAAAAGTGGGTTAAATTTACAGCTCAACCGTTACAAGATGACGAAGAAACTCAAATTACTTGTAATGCTAAAGTGAAAAAAATGAAATACGTAACCAGTTCCAGTGGTGAAAAACAGCTGCGTTATTTTATAGAAACAACATTACATGCGGGTGAACATAGCTGGCCTATTGAAGTCACCCTCACAAGCCGTGCAACCATGAAGTTTAGAATGTTGCTAGGTCGAACAGCCATGGAGAATCGTGTTATTGTTGACACGGCATTATCTCATTTATTATAAAAAGTATTGGGCTTAAGTTGCATAAAAAGCAGCCATTAAGCACTAATGCTGTAAAATTTAGTTAAGGTTTTAACTATGAAAATCGGTATTTTATCTCGTAACAGAAAGTTATATTCAACACGTCGTTTAATCGAGGCTGCAGAGGCTCGTGGGCACGAAGTGAAAGTAATAGACGCACTTCGCTCGTACATGAATATAAACTCTGAACAGCCGGAAATTCACTATCGTGGTGAAAATCTGAAAGATTTTGATGCAATTGTGCCGCGTATTGGCGCATCAGTCACCTTTTACGGCTGTGCAGTTTTACGCCAATTTGAAATGATGGGGGTATACCCAGTAAACGAATCTGTGGCTATTTCTCGTTCACGCGATAAATTACGTTCGTTACAGTTATTATCACGCAAGGGTGTAGGCATGCCTGTAACGGGTTTTGCGAGCAAACCTGATGACGTGAAAGATTTACTCGAAATGGTTGGCGGTGCACCGGTTGTGATTAAATTACTAGAGGGCACACAAGGTATTGGTGTTGTACTTGCTGAAACGCGCAAAGCTGCTGAAAGTGTAATCGAAGCTTTCATGGGCTTAAAAGCCAATATTATGGTTCAGGAATACATTAAAGAAGCGGGTGGTGCGGATATTCGCTGTTTTGTGTTAGGCGATAAAGTAATTGCAGCGATGAAGCGCCAAGCGCAAGAAGGTGAGTTCCGTTCAAACCTTCACCGTGGTGGTAGCGCTACACTAGTTCGCATTACGCCTGAAGAGCGTAAAACCGCCGTTGCTGCAGCAAAAGCAATGGGCTTAAATGTAGCGGGTGTAGATTTACTTCGCTCATCTCGTGGGCCTCTAGTGATGGAGGTTAACTCATCACCAGGTCTTGAAGGTATAGAAATAGCAACAGGTAAAGACATTGCGGGCATGGTGATTGATTTCATCGAAAAAAATGCCTCAATTAAAGGAACCGCAACTCGTGGCAAAGGTTAAAATTAACCGTCCTTTCACTTTATTAGGTGAAAGCATTGGTGTTGGTGAACGCAAAACGTTAGCTTTAGAAGCTGCAAAGCTTTATACCCACTCACCCCTTAATATACCAATAGAGGTTGTTAATGGCGTAATGGAAGGCCCAGTACTGATGGTATGTGCCGCTATTCATGGTGATGAGTTAAATGGTGTAGAAGTTGTACGTCAATTACTGGCTAAAATAGATCCAAGCCAGCTACGTGGCACGCTTATCGCGGTACCCATTGTTAACGTATTTGGTTTTATTCATAAGTCGCGCTATTTACCCGACCGTCGTGACATGAACCGCAGTTTTCCAGGTTCTGAAAGAGGGTCGCTAGCGGGTCGTATGGCGTATATGTTTTTCAATCAAGTTGCAGTGCATTGCACACATATTATTGACTTACATACTGGGGCTATACACCGAACAAACTTGCCACAAATACGTGCAAATTTGGCGGATGAGGCTACGGCGCAGATGGCTAAAGCCTTTGGCACACCAGCAGTAATAGATGCGTCATTGCGTAATGGTTCATTAAGAAGTGAAGCGGCGAATTTAGGCATACCGGTTATTACTTACGAAGCGGGTGAAGCGCTGCGTTTTGATCCCATAGCAATAGCCGCAGGTGTACAAGGTGTTGATTATGTAATGCGTCATTTAAAAATGATGCGTGGTAAACGCCCTAAAAAAATACCTGAGCCTATCATTGCGCGTTCAACTAGTTGGGTGCGTGCTGAAGTAGATGGTATTGTGCGCGCTCAAGTTTCGTTAGGAGAGCGTGTGACAAAAGGGCAAGTACTGGCGTTTATAAGTAGTCCACTTGGTGATTCTGAGCTAGAACTGCGTGCGCCACGAAGTGGGATTATTATAGGTCAGCAAACTATGCCATTAGTAAATGAAGGCGATGCTGTATTCCACATTGCTTACTTTGCAAACGACAATAGCGTGGTTGAGCAGCAGCTAGAAACATTTATTGATGGAATAAATGATTTAGAAGATGAGCTAAAAACTGCAGAGCTAAATAACTAATACTTAAGCAATTAGTAAAAAGCCGCTTTAATCATTAAAGCGGCTTTTTTTATATAAAAATTATGATTTTTTAGGGCCTATAATACGTTTAACAGCAGGTGCTTTTGATGGTTTAGGTTCTGCGTTTAAAACCAAAACAGGGCGGGTAACAAATAAGTTATTAGGGTAAATGACGCGGTGCCCATCAATATGTTCAAGTACGACATTCATTAAGCCCATTTCGACAATTCGCCCTTCAATATGGTTTGCGCCATCGATAATGCGTACCCAAAAGCCAACACGGCAGTCGTTTTGAATAAACATTAATAAAAACGCGGTCAGGTTACTTAATAATGACCATGCTGCAAATAGCGCTACACCTAACATTGCAAATAGTGACGAGCCTAGAACCAATAATCCTCTTAGTTCAATACCCCAAAATACCAGCACTAAACATAACATGACAAAGGCAAGAATAATTTTAAGAAGTAACTCTGCGCGGTATTTACGGTGCAAATCAACTTTACCTTTAATGGCTTTTTCAAGTAGCTTTTTAGTTAGCTTTAAAAGCACTGGAAACAGTAACAAGGCAATAATGGTGACTATAAGTTTATATTGATTGGTGAGTAATTCTAAAACATCTAAAAATTTCAAAAGAGCGCCTTTTGCAGTTATGTGACAATTAAAAGTAGTAAATAAAGCAACGTGTTAGATGAGTCTTAACTAGCTTAAAGGCCTTAGTTTAGCGTGTTATTTTGGTGCTAAGTAGCTATTTAAAAAGATTTTTTTACACTGACAAGCCACTGTACAGAGTCGACATCGTCGGCGCTATCTATGGGGGCGGCTATATCAAGGTGGATCATAGTTCTTGCATTTGCTCTACTTGGTGCTAGGCGCAAACCAACGCCTACATTTTTGAGAACATGATTATTTTCACCATTTGTTTGGTCATTAAACCATGCCCTACCAATATCTATAAAGCCTGCGCCACCTACTTTAAATAGTTGTAGCAAATCGTACTCCCAGTAATAGCGTTTTTCTAGGCTCACTAAAAAGCTACGGTCGCCATGTTGATAATCCATAGGGTAACCACGCAGGCCTGTCTCGCCACCTAAGGTAAGCTGTTGGTCGGCTGTTAGGTTTTTTGCATATTGTACGCGACCTTTGACATACCAAGACTGATCAACACTCGTATTTAGATAATATTGTACTTGCGAAATTGCTTTAAAATTTTCGAGTTGTTTTTGTTCTTTGTTCCAAAATCCCTCTAGGTTTGTGCTAAAACGCCAAAGCGTATTATCGCCAGAAAAATGCGCTGTTTTAACATTAAGCGAATACACCAAGCGGCTATCGTCATTACTTAATGACTCATCTGAGTAACCGAGTAATGCTTGTGCATTCCAGCCTAGGTTTAAATCTTCAGTGCGATAAATACTGTCAAAATTTCGTACTTTAATAAAATTATCCTCAAACCAATGGCCGCTAATATAGGGATAACTGTAGCTTCTATCTTTAGCTAAAGGCTCAAACGTGTTTTGAATAGCAGTAAATGTATGCTGCTCATCTACATAACCTAAGCTAATTCGCTGGGTCCAGCTATTACTTAATGCTTTAGAATGACCAATAAAAATGCGATTGAGATCGGTTGTTTGATCAAATTCACTAATTTCTTTACCGCGCCGATATAAGGATTCTTCTCGTTGTTCTGAGTAGCTTAAAATACCGTAGCTGTAAGGTGTGTCTATGGCATAAAATGGATAAGTAAGCTCAAGTAAATGACGCTTTCCATCGCTGTTATCGGCATACTCTACGCGACCACGATAGCGGCTAGAAAAAATATTAGGATCGTCGTAAACAAATAAATAGCCACTACGATCGCTATCGGTTGTACGAGAAAAAGACAACCTTTTACCCCAGCCAAACAAGTTTGATTCTCTAAAACCAATGCTCGATTTATTTTCGCCTCCGCTACGGCTAAAGTTTATTTCTGGCAAGAGTGTCCATAAATCACGGGTAATTACTTTAACATCTATATCGCCATCACAGTTTTCTGTTGCGCTAATTTGTGCGTCGTATAGGTAGTTTTCTTTTCGCAGTAGACGCTCTGATTCAGAAAGTTTTTTGGCATCGTAAAGGTCGCCAGAGTCAAAAAGCAGTAGGTTTTTAATTACCTCAGGCTCAGTTTGAATGTGTGCTCGGTTAGCAAATCTAAACAGTGCGTTATTTTCTTCTTCCAGCGCAGTATTAAATACATTGAGTTGTTCTAGCGTAATAGTGGCAATTTTTGCATTTGGTTTTGTAGCAACTAGAAGCGTTTCATCGCTGAGTTGGCGACGTAGTTTTTCTTCACTCAAATGTATTGATGATTCAAGAGGGCAGGTACCTGTGTTTGAAGGTAATGGCTCTGCATAAGCATTAGACATTAATAGACACAGAACAAAAACCCCAACAAGATAGGGCGAAAACAACGTATTACTGATCATTTAACCCCTTACTTACTGCGTAGCAAACTACACCCGTAATATTAGCTTACATCATTGTTATTTAAATGTAAGTAAAAAGCATGGGGGGGGGAAATAATTAATTTATTATATTAAAAACTATTTGTTAAAAAGAGCCGTTTAGGTGTTAACTATTGCCCGATTATAAAAACAGTTCATTCATCCATCGCTAAAACGGGTTAATTTAAATAAAAAGCCAAAGCGGCTAATAAATGTTCTGCTTCAGGCCCTTCGCCGTTAATCCAAATACTTTGACTGTAATGCTCGTAATTTAAATTAAACGTTTGTTGGCTATAAGAAAAACGTACCTGATGCCTATCCGCTCCCGCCGAATACTCGCTAATAGCGATATCATCTGAGTGTAAAAATAAGGTACTCCATAGCTCAAAGTCTTCATCGTGTGGCGGCTCTGTTGGGGTAATGATGATGCATTGGTGCGTGTGGTCGTAATCTATTTTGCTCATAATTGGCTTATTGTGTGGCTAAGTAGTTGCGAATTGCTGTTAAAAAAGCTCCGCCGTATTTGTTTAACTTGGTAAAACCAACGCCAGACACTTTTAAAAACTCACTGTCGTTCGTGGGCATTAGCTGCGCCATTTCGGCTAACGTTTTATCATTAAATACCACATACGGTGGCACATCGTCGGCATCTGCAAGTTCTTTACGTAATGAACGCAAGCGAGCAAATAGTTTTTTATCATAATTAAATTGCGCTAGCTTATCTTGATATACGTGTTTTGCTTGTAAGCGAGGTTCAGCTAATTGCAGCGCGTATTCGCTTTTTAATATAGCGCGGGCGGCTTCGGTTAAGCGCAAAGAGGCGCCTTGTGTTATATCTTGGCTTAGTAATCCTTGGTGGATTAATTGGCGTAAAATACTCAGCCAAAACTCACTGCTTCTGTCTTTACCTATGCCGTAAGTGCTCAACTGATGGTGGTTGTTATCGCGAATACGACTCGTATTGGCGCCACGTAATAGCTCTACAATGTATCCTAAACCAAATCGCTGTTCAGCTCTGTATACACACGAAAGCGCTTGTTGGGCAACAAGCGTACCGTCAAAGCTTTTTGGTGGGTTTAAGCAAATATCACAGTTACCACATTGCTCGCGTTGGTATTCACTAAAGTAGTTAAGTAGTATCTGACGGCGGCACGTTTGTGCCTCAGCAAAGCTTGCCATGGCATTAAAGCGCTGCTCTTCTACACGGCGACGTTGCTCGTCGTCAATATCTTCAAAAAAGCGTCTTACACGGCCTATATCGGCAGGATCAAAGTACATAATTGCTTCGGCGGCTAAGCCATCGCGCCCTGCTCTTCCTGTTTCTTGATAGTACGCTTCTATACTTTTGGGAATGTCGTAGTGCAAAACAAAACGTACATTGGGCTTATTAATCCCCATACCAAAAGCGACGGTTGCTACCACTATTTGAATATCGTCACGGGCAAACCCTGTTTGCACAAACTGGCGTTGTTCGTTGCTCATACCTGCATGGTAAGCGGCTGCATTAAGGCCTGCGTCGGCAAGTTTTTCTGCTATGTCGTCAACACGCTTTCGGCTAGTACAATAAATAATGCCACTTTGGTTTTTTTGTTCTTTTAAGTAGCGTAATAGTTGCACCATAGGTTTAAATTTTTCTTCTATGGTGTAACGAATGTTAGGTCTATCAAAGCTGCCAGTATGAATGTAAGGCTGCTGAAGTTTTAACTGTTCAACAATATCAAAGCGTGTGGCTTTATCGGCCGTCGCTGTAAGGGCCATCATAGGCACGTGGGCAAAGCGTTGCTTAAGTTCGTTTAAGCGAAAATAATGCGGTCTAAAATCATGACCCCAATGCGACACACAATGCGCTTCATCGATCGCAAATAAGCTTATTTTTAAATGCGATAATCGCTCTAAAAAATCACGTTGTAATACTTTTTCGGGGGCTACATACAATAGTTTAATAAGCCCTTGATGAAGTTGCTGATAAACACGTTGCTGTTCTTCGCGAGCTAGGCTGTTATTAACATATGCCGCTTTTACACCCAAAGCTTGAAGCTGCGCGACTTGATCTTGCATAAGCGAAATAAGTGGCGAGATAACAATGGTCACCCCTTCAAGAACTAACGCCGGAATTTGATAACACACAGATTTTCCGCCACCAGTGGGTAGCAAAACAAGTGTGTCCTGAGCATTTAAAGCGGCATCAATAACGGCTTTTTGGCCATCTCGAAACTCGCTGTAACCAAACACTTGTTTGAGGACAGTCTCGGGTTTTCGCACTAAGGTGCTTGAAGGTAGTGTAGATGTATTCATTGGCGGGTATTTTAGTGTTTTTTTTATAAGATGTCTTTAGCTTTACGCTCGTAGTTTTAAACAAGGTATGTTTTACTCGATGTACCTATTAATATCAGAGAATAATAATGAATAAAGAAATGTTAATTGAACAAATGGGAGCGCTATTCGTAAATGGTATGCCGTTTAATCAATTTTTAAATATATCGGTAGAATCACTTAGCCCAGAACAAGCTAAAATTACATTCCCGTGGCAGGATGTTTTTATAGGTAACCCAGCCCAAAAAATTCTTCATGGTGGGATTATTTCAGCGGTGCTCGATAACGTCGGTGGTATGCTCGCAGCGGCGAGTGTGATAGATAAGCTGACCGATTTAGATATGAACAGTGTACAAAAAAAAATTAGCAACACTGGGCACTATTGATTTACGCACCGATTATTTGCGCCCAGGAAAAGGGGATGTGTTTACCGCCAGTGCCACGCTTATTCGTTCGGGTAATAAAGTGTGCGTGTGCCGAATGGAATTACATAATGAGCAATCTGTACAAATCGCTTTTGGCACGGGCACGTATTTAGTTGGATAAAACCTGTTTGGCGAGTAAACTGGCGACCTTTTAAATCACTAAGTGTTTACTATGCCAATTGTTACCGAGCAGCGTAAAGGCGCAATATTTGCCTGTCTTGCTTTTGTTATGTGGGGTCTTGCTCCCATTTACTTCAAGTTAATACAACATGTGAGTGCATTTGAAATTTTAATGCATCGTGTTGTGTGGTCAGTCGTATTTTTAATTTTAGTGGTAAGTGTTTTAAAGTACTGGCGTAAAATTAAGCACATTATAATACAGCCCAAACTGATGCTAATGCTGGTTGTCACCTCGGGGCTACTTGGTTTTAACTGGGGATTATTTATATGGGCGATTAACAATAACCATATGCTCGATGCAAGTTTAGGCTATTACATAAATCCGCTGTTAAATGTTTTATTAGGCATGCTTTTTTTAGGTGAACGCCTCCGAAAATTTCAACGGTGTGGCTGTTGGGCTTGCGTTCTCGGGTGTGATATTACAGTTGGTGAGTTTTGGCTCGTTCCCTGTTGTTGCTTTTTCACTCGCGATATCGTTTGCACTTTATGGCCTGTTACGAAAAAAGCTTCCTGTTGAGGCGTTGCCGGGCATTTTGCTCGAGGCGTTAATATTACTACCAGTGGCGTTGGTTTATTGGTGGATGATGGCACCTTCTGCTACTTCAAGCCTGCCAAATAACGATTGGCTTACTAATTTACTTCTTATTAGTGCTGGTATTGTTACCACATTGCCGCTGCTTTGCTTTACAGGTGCCGCTAAGCGCTTGCAATATACAACCCTAGGCTTTTTTCAATATATAGGGCCTAGTTTAATGTTTATACTTGCTGTGGTGTTTTACGATGAGGTATTTGATACAGAAAGGCTTATTACCTTTGCATGTATTTGGAGTGCTCTGGCTATCTTTAGTTGGGATTCTTATCATCAATCACGTAAGCGTAAAAAAGCGGCCATTACAGCCGCCGAAGTTGCTTAACTATTGATTTAGCTAGTTACTTGATTGCGCCCAGCTTCTTTAGACTCATAAAGTTTTTGGTCGGCCTGTTTTAATAATGTATCCATTTGATAAACGGGCCCGCCAAAAAAGCCAATCGAAATAGTCAGTTTTATTTTTTCTTTACTAAACTCTTGGCTGTTATTTTCTACAAAATACCTAAACCCTTCCAGTCTCTTCAGTGCTTCTGGGGTGTTCTCATCAGCAAAGTAAACGGCAAATTCTTCGCCACCTAAACGCGCGACTAAATATTTTTCAAAGTATTTTTTAAAGCAAATAGCCAGTCCTTTTAAAACCTGATCGCCTGCATCATGGCCATATGTGTCGTTAATAGATTTAAAGTGGTCTATATCAATCATAGCCAGTGAGCCGTTTGCCTTTTTAAGGCTGAGCGCTTTTAAAGACGTATTTGCTTGCTCAAAAAAGTAACGACGATTAGGTAGGTCAGTAAGGTAATCCGTATTCGCTTGGCGCTTAATTGTGGCTATTTGTTGAAGCATGTCGACGTTTTGGCTTAGCCTGCAATAAAACTCTTCGTTATTAAAGGGTTTATGGAGGTAGTCATTTGCGCCATTTTTTAAAAATAAAGTAGATAGCTCCGACGAGTCAGCGCCTGAAATACCAATAATTGCTTTTTCGTCGTTATTGTATAATCTGCGAATTTCACTGCATAACTCATCGCCATTCATGTTGGGCATCTCGTTATCAGTGATGATCACTGAAATGTCGGGTGACTTTGCCAACATTTCAAGTGCTTGCTTGCCATCCTCAGCTTCAGATACTTGATATTTATGACGTAACAATAAGCTCACAATATAGTGGCGGGTAGATATAGAATCATCAACAACTAATACTTTTACACTTTCGTTGCGAGGCAAACGCTTAAGTTGTTTTTCAAGGTATTGATAAGCTTGTTTATTTTCTTTTATTATGTAATCAATTATTGGGAATTTTTCAACAGTATCACGTGTTCTTTTATCAATGCTACCCGTCATGACAATGGTAGGGATTTCTGCGTTAATTGTGCACGGTACTGCTTCACCATTAGGCGCATCAGGCAAAATAAAATCTACAACAGCGCAAAAGTAATTATTTTGACTAATTAGTATTTTTGTTTGTGCTAACGTTTCTGCTACATCTACTTCGTAGCCTACTTTTAGCGCTATATGTTTCTGCACAAGCGCTATAGCAGGTGTATCTTCAACTATTAATATTTTTCGCTTCACGGAACACCCAGTTTATATTATGCAAAAAAATTGCTTAATACACTTTGTAACTGTAAAAGCGCCAAAAAGCAAATAGCTGAGTGTGTTATAGGCTATCTGATTCTGAATAACGTTCATGATTTATTGGCGCAGGGCTCGATATTTTTGAGCGGCCAAATAAGGTATGAAACTTCGTTTTACAAGTAGTGAGCTTTAGGTATTTCAGCCATGCTCGTTCAATCGGATTAGTGGGTTCTTGTGAGCCAGTTACTACGGCTACAAAATTTTCTTGGTGCTCATTTTGTGGTTCAATCGTCTTACTATATAAACCTTTTAAAACAATGCCATGTTGTTCTAGTATACTGGCTTCTAATAAGGTGAAATTTCCGCTGCGGCTGAAACCACGTGGAAAATTTTGATCATCATAAAATTGACGTTGGCTAACAAATGCTTGGCGTAGTAGTGAAATGTTAATGCTCATAGCTATATCCTCATACCCTATTAATTAGTTGGAGTATGATGCAAGTTTGGCAATTTTTTAAACAAGTTATTTTTATCGTGAGGATAAAAAAGTGGATATCGATTTATTAAAAACATTTGTTGAAGTAGTGCGCACGCGTCATTTCGGTAAAGCCGCAGAGAACCTCTATATAACGCAATCGGCGGTTAGCTTTCGTATTCGTCAATTAGAGCAAGGGCTTGGTGTTAATTTATTTATTCGCCAGCGTAATAATATTCAATTAACAGCGCCTGGTGAGCGGTTATTACCTCATGCGCAAATGATCATAACAGGCATGCAGCGCGCCAAAGTAGATGTAGCCCTTGCTGATAATATGCATAAACAAATTAGCTTGGCAGGGACGCCTAATATTTGGGATGCCTTTTTGCAGTTTGGTATTACTAATATTGTGTCGGCTATGCCTGGAGTCTCTTTGGTGGCTGAAGTTAAAGCTCAACAAGAAAGCACGCGACTATTGCTTGAGCGCACGCTTGATTTAGCCATTTTATTTGATCCACCAAAAGTAGATGAGTTAGTTGTTGAGCGTATTTGTGAACTGCCTATTATTCCTGTAAGTGGGTATGACACTGCAACAAACGAAAACTTTTTTGATAATCAGTACGTGTATGTTGACTGGGGAACGACATTTTCACTTTGGCATGCACGCCAGTTTACCGGTAAAACGCCTCCTTACTTTAGAACAAGTACCGGACGAATTGCGTTAGATTTAATACTACAATGTGGTGGTAGCGCATTTATTCCACATGTTTTGGTTGAGCAACATTTAGAAAATGGTGAATTATTTCATGTAAAAAATGTAGAAAATACGTCAAGAGATATATTTGTAGCCTACCATAGAGATAACGAACAAAAGGAACTGATAGAAACACTCATAAATTTACTACCTACTATTAAGGCACATGCTTAGTAATTGGGTTTTAAGTGGGTACATATTTGTATGATTGATGTTCATGTCCTTTTGATTTCATAAATAATGCAGTTTTATTAACTTTAAAAGTCAAAAATATTTCATTTGTAATATTTCTGTCATTTAGTGGTGACAAACTGCAGTCGTTTTAAAAATTAGTCTTTTGTGATTATCCAAGGAAATAACATGAAATTTGTAAAATCGAGCTTATGCTTAGCACTATTAAGTGGTTTATCTTTTAATGCACTTGCCGATGTAGACATTTACGGTAAAGCGAATGTAACAGTGCAATCATCTGATGACGGCGAAGGATCTTTTACTGAGATAAAAAGTAATGCATCTCGTCTTGGTGTTAAAGGTTCTGAAAAAATAAATGATAGTTTAGAAGCGGTATATAAGTTTGAGTTTCAAGTTGATGTGTCTGATGCTGATTCAAAAGGCGATAACGACGACAATATTTCTGCGCGTAACCAATACGTTGGTTTAAAAGGTGCGTTTGGCCAAGTGGTTATTGGTCGTAACGATACTGCGCTTAAACAATCTCAAGGTAAGTTAGACTTGTTTAACGACCTTGAAGGCGATATTAAAAATGTATTTAAAGGTGAAAACCGTTTAGGGAATACTGTTAGTTATTCATCAAACTCATACGAAGGTTTTAAAGTACTTGCTACTTTTGTAGCTGAAGATGATGTAGACGCTGATAACGGTTACTCAATGGCGGTTACTTACGGTGACGTGGCACTTAAAAAGAGCGCAGTATATGCCTCTATCGCAGCCGATAGTGAAGTAAATGGCTACGATGTAGTACGCGCGTCAATCCAAGGTAAAGTTGAAGACTTTAAACTCGGTGCTATGTACCAAACTCAAGAAAAAGTAGACGGTTCAGCTGAAGGTGACGGTTACTTATTAAATGCAGCATACAGCATGGGTAAAAACACGTTTAAAGTTCAGTACCAAGCAATGGACTTTGACGATAGCGATGATAAAACAGCTATTTCAGTGGGTGTGGATCACAAGCTTAACAAAAACATTAAAGTATTTGGCTTTTACTCAAGCTTTGATATGGACAACAACGTAGACCAAGATTACTTAGGTTTAGGTATGGAATATAAGTTTTAACGACGAGTTAAAACACTCCCTTTTTAACCGCGCTGTAATTAGCGCGGTTTTTTTTGCTTTAAATTATTTACTTACCCGCCCATAATAGAGCTTCATTTGGAATGAGGTGCAATTCCTCAACTGTTCCCGCAACTGTAATTAGCGCTATGCTTTAAGTCAGATACAAATCAATTTTTAATGAGCGGGCCTACTCATGCTAAATTTAATGTACTCCTTTTTGGTGGTTGCATTACAAGTGGGTACTCGTGTCTAGGACAGAGTATTGCAAACTAAAGCACCATTATTAAACGTTCAAAATCTCTCGTGGGGAATAGCAAATAAACCTATTCTCAAACACATTAATGTGCAAATACCTGAAGGTAAATTTGTGGGCTTAATTGGCCCTAATGGTGCAGGTAAGTCGAGTTTACTGCGTTGTTTATATCGTTTTAATAAGCCTAATGAAGGGGTTATAGAGTTTAATAACCATGATATTTGGCAGCTTAAAAGTGATGAATATGCAAAGTGCGTTGCTGTTGTTTTACAAGAGGCGCCATCGCATTTTAATTTGTCGTTATTTGATGTTGTGGCTCTTGGCCTAACGCCTCATAAATCGTTATTTAGCTCTACATCGCAAAGCGAAAAACAACAAATCACTCTAGCTATAAAAACGGTAGGGCTTGAGCTGCATACAAATCAAAATTTTGAATCGCTCTCTGGGGGCGAAAAGCAGCGGGCACTCATTGCACGTGCTATTGTTCAGCAACCTCAGCTGTTAATTATGGATGAGCCCACTAGCCACCTTGATGTTAAGTACCAAATACAGGTTATGGAGCTGGCAAAGTCTCTTGGTGTTACAGTATTTGCTTCGTTTCATGATCTTAATTTGGCTAGCGCTATGTGTGATGAGCTTGTCGTCATTAAAAATGGAGAAATAACGCATACCGGCTCTCCTGCAGAGGTACTGACTGAGCACATGCTTGATGATGTATTTGGTGTATGCGCTCAGGTTAGTAACCATCCTCAAGAATCTCAATTGGGTAAAGTTACGCCTCATATTACCTACTTTTATGGTTACAAATAATATGTTAGCAATGCATGTACGCCATTCAGTTGCACTGATTATTTGCATTACTATTGCCTTAGTAAGTTTATTTTTAGCATTGAGCTTTGGTGCTGCAGATACCTCAATACAGGATGTATTTAACAGTTTTATTTATTTAAATGATGCTTCATTCACCAGCCGTATTATTTTTGAATTAAGAATGCCCCGTACATTATTGGCGTTTTTAGCAGGTGCCGGGTTAGCTATCGCTGGGCTAATTTTACAAACCGTGACACGTAACCCATTAGCCGATCCTTACTTATTCGGTATATCGTCAGGTGCTTCGTTTGGTGTAGTTGTACTTATGGCATTTGTGGGAATTAGCGCGGGTTTTATGCTTTCGGCCGCAGCCTTGCTTGGTAGCTTATTAGCAATGAGCTTACTTATATTAATTGCCACAAGGCAGCAGGGCGGGCAAGTTGAGTCTATGTTACTTGCCGGTGTTGCACTCTCGTTTTTATTTAGTGCATTTACGAGTTTGTTGCTTTATTGGAGCGAGCCGCAAGCCGTTGCAGCTATTTTATTTTGGACCTTAGGAAGTTTTGCACGTGCGCAGTGGGCAACGCTTTGGATACCCTTTTTAGTGATTACACTGTGCACCTGCGTAATGATTAGTTTTAGGCGCCAGCTTAATGCCATGTTATTAGGTGACGAAAGTGCCATAACCCTTGGTGTTAAAGTGCATCGATTTAGGTTGCTGATGCTAATTTTAAGCTCATTAATAACCGCTGTGCTGGTGGCAATGTGTGGCGGTATTGGTTTTGTTGGATTAATGGTGCCACATATTGTGCGCTTTTTTATTTCACAAGGCACCGTAGCAGGGCTATTAATAACAAGCTTAGCAGGAGGCACATTTATGGTGTGGGTCGATGTACTGTCTCGTTCTTTACTTCAAAATCAAGAGTTGCCAGTAGGGGTGATCACGGCCGCTATGGGGAGTGCGTTTTTCTTAAGTTTACTCTTTTTTAGAAAGTCTAAGGTGTAGCCATGAAAACACTCATGATACAGGGTACTACCTCGGATGCGGGAAAAAGCACCTTAGTGGCTGCACTTTGCCGAGTATTTGCAAATCAAGGCATAAAAGTCGCACCGTTTAAGCCACAAAATATGGCACTTAATAGCGCAGTGACAAACGACGGTGGCGAAATTGGCCGTGCGCAAGCTTTGCAAGCTATTGCTGCTAAGGTAGAGCCCGAAACCGACTTTAACCCGATATTACTTAAGCCCAATAGCGATACAGGCGCCCAAGTTATTATTCATGGTAAAGCGATTAGCAACATGGAAGCCGGCAAGTACCACGATTATAAAAAAGTCGCCATGGACGCTGTCATTACATCACACGAGCGTTTAGCAAAACGGTTTGATCTTTTATTGGTGGAAGGTGCGGGAAGCCCCGCTGAAATAAACCTGCGTGAAAACGACATAGCTAACATGGGCTACGCTGAAAAAGTAGACTGCCCAGTGATTATTATTGCTGATATAGATAAAGGCGGTGTATTTGCTCATTTAGTGGGGACATTGGCATTACTTAGCGAATCAGAGCAAGCACGTGTAAAGGGTTTTGTAATTAACCGTTTTAGAGGCGATATAAGTTTGCTTCAAGGAGGGCTTGACTGGTTAGAGCAATACACGGGTAAGCCTGTTTTAGGAGTGCTGCCATACCTTCACGATTTAACTCTCGACGCGGAAGATGCTGTTGCAATAAACAATAACGTTACCCATGCAACTATCAATATTGCAATATTATTAGTGCCGCATATTAGTAACCATACCGATTTTGATGCACTGCGTTTACACCCAAATATTAATGTTAACTATATACGCCATACGCAGGTCATTCCTGATGTTGATCTTATTATATTGCCAGGTAGTAAAAACGTACTTGGCGATTTAACCTTTTTGATAAACGAAGGGTGGGATAATCAGTTAAAACGTCACTTACGCTATGGTGGAAAAGTGCTTGGAATTTGTGGGGGAATGCAAATGCTGGGTAACATAATTTACGACCCCGAGGGTGTTGAGTCGTCATTAAAAAGTGTGAGTGGGTTGGCATTATGTGAGTTTGAAACCACACTCACATCGCAAAAAGTATTAAGTAAAGTGACGGCCACTTTAAAGCTAAATAATCGACAAACTTTATGTAGTGGTTATGAAATCCATGCGGGAGTAAGTAAAGGCAATGCATTAAAGACCCCTTTAATTACTTTTAATGACCATCCAAATGGGTTTAAAACAGATGGTTTTATAAGTGACGATAATGCAATTGCGGGCACTTATTTACACGGTTTATTTGATGAGCCCAACTCCACGATGGAAATTTTAAAATGGGTAAAGCCAGATTTAAATATTGATCCAATAAGTATTGATACACACCGCGAACAGCAGTTAGCGCGTTTAGCAACCATGTGCGAAACACATTTAGATATAGCGCAAATTACCTCGATTTATAAAGGGCATAATAATGACTGAACAAACAAACGACAAACACAAACAGCGCCAGCAAAAAGTAAAAGAACACGTAGATGCCCGTGTGGAAGCCGCGCAAGAGGTTAAAGGTATTTTTCAGGTTATTACTGGTAATGGTAAAGGTAAATCGACTTCTGGTTTTGGCGTGGTAGCACGCTGTGTTGGCCACGGTCAAAAAGCCGCTGTGTGCCAATTCATAAAAGGGACATGGGAGTGTGGTGAGCGTAATTTATTACAAGGCGCAGGCGTTGAGTTTGCTGTAATGAATACTGGCTTTACGTGGGATACACAAAATAAAGAAGCCGATACCTTAGCAGCACAAGCAACATGGCAAGAGGCAAAGCGCATGCTTGCCGACAGCAGTATTAACTTAGTATTACTTGATGAGCTTACCTATATGGTGACTTATGGTTATATCGACTTAGACGAAGTAGTAAGCGCACTTAATAATCGCCCAGCTATGCAGTCGGTTATTATCACGGGGCGCGCAGCGCACAGAGCATTGACTGACCTTGCCGATACAGTGAGCGAAGTACGTAATGTAAAACACGCATTCGACTCAGGTGTAAAAGCGTTAGAAGGGTTTGACTACTAGTGTTTAAATTGCTTTTTATAGGTTTCATGCTGCTTAGTTTACACGGCAATGCTGTGGCGAACTCAGCGCCTGAGATTAAAAAACTACGTATAGTTGCGCTTGCCCCACACATAGTTGAAAACCTATTTGCCATTGGTGCAGGTGATAATATTGTGGGCACCGTTGACTATGCAGACTACCCATATGAAGCAAAAAATATAGCTCGCATTGGCGGGTACTATGGTATTTCTCTTGAGAAATTATTAGCCTTAAAACCTGATTTAGTAATTGCTTGGAAAAGCGGAAATCAGCAGGAAGATATCGCACAAATAGAACGCTTGGGTATTCAAGTTCATTTAAGTAACCCTACAACCATAGAAGGCGTGCAAACCGAGCTACTAACACTTGGTAAACTAACAGGGTACGAAAAGCAAAGCCAACAGGTTGCTAAAGCTTTTAAGCAAAAGTTAGCCGCTATTATTAAAAAGCAGCAAGGGAAGTTGCCTATATCTGGTTTTTATCAGTTATGGGCTGAGCCTATGATGACAATCAGTGAAAGTACATGGATTGGCCAACTATTAAATACCTGTCACGTAAATAATGTGTTTGCTAATAGCACGACCCCGTATCCACAAATCAGCATTGAAAATGTCATTGTTACTAAGCCTCAAATTATTATTATTCCTGACGAAAAATCTAACACCCCGCAGCCTAATGTTAATTGGCAGGCATGGCCAGAAGTGCCTGCAGTTACAAATAACCAGTTTATTCGCGTTAATGCCGATTTACTGCACCGCTTTACACCGCGTATGTTAGATGGCCTTGCTGATATGTGTGATAAAATAGACGCGTCACGAAAAATAATAAAGAGTATGTAATGAGCGACTGGGATACATTTTTACAAAACGAGCTACAGCACCCTTATATGCAGCAAACTTTAAATGCAGTTGAAAACCGCCGAGCGGAAGGTATTGCTGTTTACCCTCCCGAGCCGTACGTATTTAATGCATTTAATGCCACGCCGCTAAACAATATTAGGGTGGTAATTTTAGGGCAAGACCCTTACCACGGCGAAGGACAAGCTCATGGGCTGTGTTTTTCTGTTATGCCCGAGGTAAAAAAACTCCCACCCTCGCTTAAAAATATATACAAAGAGTTAGCTACAGATATTGAGGGCTTTGTTATTCCTGAGCATGGTTACTTACAAAGCTTGGCAGAACAAGGCGTGTTTTTACTAAATACTGTTTTAACAGTAGAGCAAGGGCAAGCCCATTCTCATAAGCATTTAGGTTGGGAGCAATTTACCGATAATGTTATTGCTCACATCAACGCGAACTGTGATGGAGTTGTGTTTATTTTGTGGGGAGCGCATGCGCAAAAAAAAGGGAAAGGCATAGATAGCACTCGCCACTCTATTTTGAGTGGGCCACATCCGTCGCCGCTGTCGGCTCACCGAGGCTTTTTTGGTTGTAAGCACTTTTCGAAAACTAACGAACTGCTGTTAGCGCAAGGTAAAAAACCTATAAATTGGCAGGTTTAGCTTCATAAGCTTAAGCATTAAAAAAGCCCTCATAAATGAGGGCTTTTGTGTAATTGGTGGGTATAGAAATTAAAAATCTAGCTCATCAATTGCAATTGTGTCTGCAAAGTAATCAAACTCCTCTAATTCTTTACGTAGACGTTGTTTATCTTTTATTGCTTCTATTTCGCGCCATTTTCTTTTTTTGTTCTTCTGAGAGGTTTTTCTTTTTTCATCAGGACCTTCTAGTATCTCTAATATATCGTTTAGGCTATCCATGAACTTCTCCTATTGATTTTATTGACCTCAAGAGTACCTATACCACAGGCCCAGCTAAAATAGAATAAAAAAGTGACAGAGATGTTACAAAGTTGTGATGTTTAAATGAAGATTTATACAAGTAAAGTATTGCTTTTAAATACAAAAACACGTTGTATAAAATTTACAAACAAATTTAAGTCGATGAGGGTTATTTTTTTTACAGCTAAAATGTATGAGGGAGGTCGGGTTATTAGTCCGTACTTTACAGGCATAAAAAAACGCCGCAATTGCGACGTATTTTTTAAAGTACGTTCAAACCAATTACATTGCTTTAAAACGTGCTTCTAGCTGTTCTTGTGCATCAGCAAAAGAGCGAATACCTTCAGCTAGCTTTTCAGTTGCCATTGCATCTTGGTTATGTAACCAACGGAACTGAGCTTCTGTAAGCGGCTCAGGTTTTGGCTCTTTAGGAATATCACTTTCTAGTAAATATTCTTGTGCGCCTTCAAGGTTACCTAAGTCTTCTAAAAGGTTAGGGCTAATAGTTAGCTTGTCACAACCTGTTAGTGCAATAATTTCGCCCGTATTACGGAAACTTGCGCCCATCACTACTGTTTTGTAGTCATGACGTTTGTAAAATTCAAAAATGCTGCGTACTGATTGAACACCTGGATCTTGTAGTGGATCCGTTGGTTTTTCCATGCCGTTAGCAACGTGCCAATCTAAAATACGGCCCACAAATGGCGAGATTAGAAATACATTTGCATCAGCACATGCACGGGCTTGGGCGTCGCTAAATAATAAAGTAAGGTTACATTTAGTCCCTTCTTTTTCTAACTGCTCAGCGGCTTTAATACCTTCCCACGTAGACGCAACTTTAATTAAAATTTTGTCTTTGCTTACACCTTCTTTTTCGTAAAGGCTAAGTAATGTGTGTGCTTTATCAATAGTTGCTTGAGTATCAAACGATAAACGTGCATCTACTTCGGTAGAAATATAACCCGGTACAATCTCACTAATTTCTTTACCAAGTAAAACAGCAAAGTAGTCACATGCAAGTTCTAGTTGTTTAGCTGGATCTTGCTCGGTTTCTTTTGCATAGCTCCAAGCTTTATCTAGGTAAGGCTTATAAGCTTCAATCTCGCTCGCTTTTAATAAAAGCGACGGGTTTGTGGTTGCATCTTCTGGTTGATGCTTTTTGATCGCTTCAATATCGCCAGTGTCGGCTACGATAGATGAATGTTGTTTTAGCCTTTGTAGAGCTGAAGTCATTTGCTTTCCTCATTCCAAGCAAGTTAAAAGAAAAATCGACCCTTAATATATACCATCCATACTGCAACAGTGTGACAATGCTTGATAGGTCTTATGTCCTTATCAATTAAAAAACGGCAATGTATGAATTTTTAAGGGAGGATTTATATAAACAAAACGTGCTTTTCGTTTCATTTAATGTTGAAATTGACATTAAATAATTTACAAGTCAATAGCTAACTATGATCACTGTTATTTCACCTGCAAAAAATCTTGATTACGACACGCCACCGGCAACCGATAAGTTCACTCAGCCTGAATTACTCGAGCACAGCGAGGAACTCATGAAAGTATGCCGTGAACTAACACCTGCGCAAATTGGCAGTTTAATGAAAATTAGCGATAAGCTTTCTGGCCTTAACGCTGCTCGCTTTAGCGAATGGTCGCAACCCTTTACCATTAATAATGCCAAACAAGCCGCGCTTGCTTTTAATGGTGATGTATACGGTGGGTTAGAGGCGAGTACTTTAACTGCAAGCGACCTTGATTACGCGCAAAGTCATTTGCGTATATTATCTGGATTATATGGCCTGTTAAAACCGCTTGATTTAATGCAAGCGTACCGACTAGAAATGGGCACTAAGCTTGAAAACTCTCGTGGTAAAAACCTGTATGAGTTTTGGGGCAGTATTATTGCTGATAAGCTAAATGAAGTAACAAAAGCACAAGATGCACAATATCTCGTTAACCTAGCTTCAAACGAATACTTCAAAGCGGTAGATAAAAAAGCGCTCAACGCGCAAATTATTACGCCGCAGTTTAAAGACTGTAAAAATGGGCAATATAAGGTCATTAGTTTCTACGCTAAAAAAGCGCGTGGCATGATGGCGCGTTACATTATAGAAAACCAAGTAACGCAGTTAAGTCAGTTAAAAGAATTTACCGTAGACGGGTATTACTATAGTGCAGAGGCGACAGCGAAAGAATTAGAGCCGGTATTTTTACGCGACGAGCGAAATTAATATTTACAACCCCAAGCTTATTTCGCTTTTCAAAAGCAAAGTAAGCCGGGGTTTTACCTTATTTAGCAAAAAAAGTAAATTTAGAGGAACACGTCATTGTCACCCGATTACTCCCGTTACTCTCTTAAAGAGCTGCGCGAAGCGCTAGAGACGATAGACAAAGCTAGATACCCTGAGCGACTAGAGCAAATTTATTGTGAAATAACAAAACGAACCGTTGCAGCGAACTCAAACATCCCTAACTCAGATATACCTCCAAGCTCCTGTGAAAATGTAATGATGGGTCGTCGAGTCTTTGTGTTCATCCTTGGCATTATTTTTATCTGCTGGGGAGGGTATAGTGCAATAGAGGGAGAAATGGTGGGGAAAAATCGTATTTATACAAAAGAAAATGACCCATTTTTATTTTATTTTCGAGTTCTCATTTGCATAGGTGTTGGAGTCATTTTGCCCTACTATGCAGTAGTAGGAAAAAAGAATAATCACTCTAGTGCGCACAAAAAATAGCATATAGAGTAACATCACTGGCTTATATCTGAGCCCTTATATGCGTTAGTTATGCATTAAATCGTCACCTGCAGCGCCAGGGTATTCACTTTTTTGGCAATTTCTTTTGCACCGCTTATTGAACCGAGCGAGCATTGTCTTTTATTACAAAACTTTCATCTATAGTCACTTTTTATTTTAAACCTTCGCTATGTGCACCGACTTGACCTTTTGCAGGTCGTTAACTTTTTTTGCTGGTACTAAATTTGCAAAGTGGTTCTATTCATTTCATACATTAGGTGCAAATTAAATGATTAGTATTCCCTCAATTAGTGAAGCTGAAAAGCTAATAGAAGAAAAACTCGGCGGTTGGTTTGATGTTGTTATAAGTCACATTCCTAATTTTATAGTGGCGGTTATTATTGCCATTATATTTTCAATGCTAGCGCGCTTTGCTGGCAACCTAACGAAAAACATATTGCGCCGTTCACTCGACTCTCAACAAATAGCCGATTTAATGGCGTCAATATTTAAGGTTATTGTACTGTGCGTTGGGGTATTTATAGCGCTGGATTTTGTGGGTTTAAAAGGCACGGTTACCTCTTTATTAGCCGGTGCGGGTATTGTTGGTTTAGCCATAGGTTTTGCGTTTCAAGATATGACCGAAAACTTGATTGCGGGCATAGCAATGGGTATACGCAAGCCCTTTAAAACAGGAGACGTAATCGAAACCGACGACGTGTTTGGTTCAGTGCACTCAATAAACCTGCGTAACACGCTAATAGAGAGCTTTTATGGGCAGTTAATTTTAGTACCTAACAAGGTATTATTCAGAAATGTGTTAAAAAATTACACCACACTTGGAGTTAGGCGCATAGAGGTACCGGTAGGCATTTCGTATGGTGACGACATTGAAAAAGCGAAAGAAGTTATTGTAGATAAAATTAACGATTTGGACTTTGTCATTCGTAAAAACGAAACCGATGTTTATGCTGAAGGCTTTGGCGACAGTAGCATTAATTTATTGGTGTGGTTTTGGATTAAATACCCAGGTGAACCAGACTTTATGACAGTACGCCATAAAGGTGTAGTTGCCGTTAAACAAGCGTTGGATGAAGCTGATATTAGTATTCCATTCCCTATTCGCACGCTCGATTTTGGTATTAAAGGCGGTGAAAAACTCGATGCCATGATCAGCGATAAAATAAGTCAGCAATCATCAAATAAAGGCAACGCTGGTGGAGCTGATTCAGGCCAAAACGAATAAATGAGCCATTAATACCAGTGGGAATTATTTACTCACTCGCAACGCAATTTTACATTTAAATACGCGTTGTGGGCTTAAATAAAAATGACTTATGAGTCACAACGACTAAATGCAGCTTTATAAAGCTGCATTTTTTTATGGCTATTTAAGTGTTTGAGAAGGTGAGAGCAACGTTAATTGATTATTGATTAAGGCCTATTTACCTTTTGGGGTGAAATTGAAAGCGGGCTATGTGATATATCGATAAGGCTAAGCCTATTGTGTAGTTACTTCCCGAAACTGACGATAACGCAACATAAATATAAAACATGCAGTAACTTTTGTGGTCCCTTCCCTCATAGGTTGCTTCTTCTTGTTGCCTAAATAATAGGTAATAAGGAGCAAGTAGGGCGTATAAGCTGTATACGACTTTAAGTTATACCTACATAGGCGTAGTCATTAAAATAATGCAGGAGTAGGTACTTAGCTTACTGGGTCACAAATCGCACACCGTAATTATGTTGCTCCTTGATAGAACACGCTTTAATAATGTCAGTTAAACAGGCCTAGGCTTAATATAAATTTATTATTTAAAGAGCGGATTATTTTGGCAAATATTAGGTTGTAATGTATGCAATTTACAATTGGTATTAGGCGGTAAGTAAGAGGTAATTAAAGCGAGTTCTTTATTGTAGTTAATGTGAGTTGCAAGTAAATACTGGCACAAAAAAAGCGCAGCATGTGTTGGAGTAACATGCTGCGCCTAGGATCAATTGAGTTAATAAAAATGCGATTCAAATAACACTAATTTTGTTACGGATGATTTTAACACCATCCATATTTTCTAAAAACTTTTGAGCAAGCGCACGTTCAAAACCGGTTTGCGCTTGACCATGTAATATTACCTCGCCATCTTTAACCTGTACGCGAATATTGCTTAATGCAAAGTTGGGGTTAGTACGAAGCGTGCTTGTAATGGTTTGCTGAAGGTTAGGTTGAGTTGCTACGCTGCTGACTACGGCTAGGTGTGTTGCTGCACTCACTTTGGTAGCGCAGGCTAACAAAAATAAACAACAAAACGAAACTAACGCGATAGTTAACTTTAAGCGGTTCATAACTCAATCCTTTTATATCAATTAAAAATTTAGCCAAACCATTAAATATTCTGGCTATTCTGTGTTTAATATTACAAGTTCAGTGCCAGTTTTAATTTATTGAAATATAAGGTTATTTTGTTAAGTGGGAATTCAGGTGGGCAATAATTACATTTAAATGGGTAGGTGTTACATGCACCGGTTACCTATGTTACACGCATTAAAAAGCCGGCATACGCCGGCTTTGGTAAATATGCTAAGTTACTTTTTCTTTTTAACTTTCGCTTTTTTCTTTGCTTTCATTTTTACCGGATCTTTGCGCTTTTTAACCGGTGGCTTAGCCTCTTTATGCTGAGGCTCTATTCCTTTAATTACACGGCGTTTAAGCTTTTGTTCAATGTAGCGTTCTACTTTGTACAAAATACCAATATCATGCGCTTCAACTAATGAAATAGCGATGCCTTTTTTACCTGCACGACCAGTACGGCCAATACGGTGAACATATACGTCGGCGGTACGTGGCATATCAAAGTTAATAACGTGGCTAATGTCAGATACATCAATACCGCGAGCAGCTACATCTGTTGCAATTAATATTTTAGTGCGGCCACTATGAAAGTTTTCCATTGCTTTCATGCGCTTGTCTTGTGGCATTTCACCTCGCAGCCAAGCGGCTTTTACACCGTTATTAGTTAATTCACCAATGAGAGTTTCTAAACGTTCACGGGTTTTAACAAATACAATGGCTTTACTCACGTCAGGGCCGTTAAGGGTGTTGACTAAAAGCTCGAGTTTATGGTGGTAATCATCAGCAAGATGAACCCACTGGTGAATTTTAGCTTTTTCTTTACGAGACGACTCAGCTTCTAACAAAGCCGGATCGTTTAATGTGGTTTCTGCAAATCGCTCTACGCTATCACCCTCAAGGGTTGCTGAGAATAAAAAGCACTGACGGCGATTTTTAGCTTCGTCACAAATACGGCTCATTTCTTTTTTGAAACCCATGTCTAGCATACGGTCGGCTTCATCAATAATAAGCATTTCGACATGTTCAGCATGAAAGTTTTCAGTTTCAAGGTATTCCATTAATCGCCCTGGAGTGGCAATTAACACGTCGTTATTTTTTTCAAAAATTTCTTTATGCGTTCCGTAGTTTATACCACCGGTCACGACACCTATTTTTAGGTGCGTACGTTTGGCTAGTAACTCACATTGCTCATGAATTTGATAAGCCAGCTCACGTGTTGGCGTCATTATTAATACGCGGGCAAAACCAGGCTCACGGCGCGGAAAATCCAATAAGTATTGAATCGCAGGAATTAAAAATGCCGCTGTTTTACCTGTGCCAGTTGGCGCAGACGCTAAAATATCACGTCCCTGAAGAGCTTCAGGAATAGCTTGTTGTTGAATACTGGTTGGCTTCTCGTAGCCCATTTTATCAATGGCATCGAGTAATTTGGTATCAAGATCAAATTCAGAAAATTGCATAGAGTGTCTAAAATAGTGGACAATTACCTTGATTATACGCGCTATGCTGCGCTTGGTGAATGAAAAGGTGAAAAAATGTCTGGTTTTGCATTTAAACAATTTAAGGTTGAGCACGACCTCTGCGCAATGAAGGTTTCAACCGACGGCATTTTGCTTGGTGCGTGGGCAAACTTAGCTGGTGCAAACTCGTTACTAGACATTGGTACTGGCACGGGGTTATTGGCGTTAATGTGTAAACAGCGCAGGCCAGCATTAAGTATTACTGCGGTTGAAATAGATGAAAACGCATACAATCAAGCATTACAAAACGTAGCAAATAGTCCGTGGCCCAATATAGCTATTAAGCATCAAACTATTCAAAGCTTTAATAGTGACGCTCCCTTTGATGTCATCATTTCTAATCCGCCTTACTTCAATCACAGTTTAAAAGGCAATAATGCCGCCCGAAACACTGCGCGTCACACCGATGGTTTGAGCTTTGAGGAGCTAATTAACGCGTTTAAGCGGCTTAGCCATTCACAGTCACGGTTTAGTTTAATACTGCCAAACACTGAGGCTTTAGTATTTATTGAGCTTGCTACTCAAAAAGGGCTTTATTTAAATGCACATTGCCAAGTAAAAGCGACACCTAGCAAACCCATAAGCCGCAGTTTAATGACGTTTAGTTATCTAGAATCACAAACCGACAATTCAACGCTATGCATTAGAGAGTTAAACAATAATTACACTACTGATTACATTACTTTGTGTAAGGCATTTTATTTAAAGATGGCGTAATTGTGAGGGGTATTATCTAATAATAAAGGATAGTTTACCCATAATGCATACGTATTCAGTTGTTATTTAATCAACCTCAGGACTAGTGTTAACCACTTGTAAATAACGTTGGGCATGTTGTTTAGCCCGCCAACATTTGGAAACACACACTATGAAGCTGAATAAAATGGTCACCACCGCCGGTTTAAGCCTAGGTTTGCTTTTGCCTAACCTTGCAGCTGCTGCACCCACTACGTTTGTTCATTTATTTGAATGGAGTTGGCCCGATGTTGCACAAGAATGCGAGCAGTTTTTAGGGCCAAAAGGGTATGCTGCTGTACAAGTGTCCCCGCCAAACGAGCATATTACAGGCAACCAATGGTGGACTCGCTATCAACCTGTGAGCTACCAACTGCAAAGCCGAGGCGGTAACCGAACGCAGTTTGTAGATATGGTTAACCGTTGTAAAAGTGCAGGGGTCGATATTTATGTAGATACCTTAATTAATCACATGGCGGCTGGCAGTGGTAATGGCGTTGCGGGTAGCACGTTTGGTAATAAACAATACCCAATTTATAGCCCACAAGACTTTCATGAAAGCTGTAGTATAAATCCAGAAGATTACGGTAATAATCGTTACCGCGTTCAAAACTGCGAGTTAGTAGGACTTGCTGATTTGAATACGTCTTCAAATTACGTGCAAAATACTCTCGCTGCTTATATTAACGACCTTCAGGCTATTGGAGTAAAAGGTTTTAGATTTGATGCGGCTAAACACGTAGCAGCTAGCGATATTCAAAGCCTTATGGCTAAAATAAATGGCTCGCCGTTAGTGTTTCATGAAGTGATTGATCAGGGAACAGAAGCCGTTGATGCCTCTGAGTATTTAAGTACAGGGCTAGTTACCGAGTTTAAATACAGTACACAACTCGGTAATACATTTAGAAACGGCTCGCTTGCATGGTTAAGTAATTTTGGTGAAGGGTGGGGCTTTATGCCAAGCTCGTCAGCGGTCGTATTTGTAGATAATCATGATAATCAGCGGGGGCATGGTGGTGCGGGTAACGTAATTACCTTTGAAGATGGCCGCTTATACGACCTAGCTAACGTATTTATGTTGGCGTATCCGTATGGCTATCCAAAAGTAATGTCGAGTTACGATTTCCATGGTGATACCGATGCGGGCGGGCCGAGTGTTCCCGTTCATAACAGTGGTAATTTAGAATGTTTTGCAAGCAATTGGAAATGTGAGCATCGTTGGTCATACATAGCGGGTGGCGTCGATTTTAGAAATAACACCGCCGACAACTGGGCTGTGACAAATTGGTGGGATAACACTAATAATCAGATTTCATTTGGCCGCGGTAGCTCAGGTCATATGGCCATTAACAAAGAAGACGCAGCGCTCAATGCCACTGTGCAAACAGACATGGCGCCTGGCCAATATTGTAATGTATTAAAAGGTGAATTATCGGGCGATGCTAAAAGTTGTAGCGGTGAGGTTATTACAGTTAATAGTAACGGCACTATTGATCTAAATGTGGCACCTTGGGATGCGATGGCAATTCATAAAAACGCAAAGTTATCACAAGGTTCGACTTCAAATCCGAATGGTGATTGGCAGCGTACCGTCATATTTATTAACGCACAAACCCAAAGTGGGCAAGACATGTTTGTACGCGGCGGAATAGATCATACCTATGCAAATACAAATTTAGGTAGAAACTGTCAAACAACCAATGTTGAATGTGCGATGCCTATTCGTCATAACAATTTAAAAAATGCCACTACAAGCCCATGGAAAGTAAACGATAACTATCTAGATTGGTACGGTATTGAAAGCGGGCAAAGCGCCCAAGCAGAAGGTACCGCAGCCGATTGGACTACAAACGTGTGGCCAAGTACATATGGTGCCCAAAAAAGAGTAACTAACGACGGCTTTGGCGTTACGCCGCTTAATATTTGGGGCGAACACTATTGGATGCTAGATGTAGACATGGATTGCAGCAAAGCAGTAAATGGGTGGTTTGAGGTAAAAGCATTTGTAAAAAAATGGCCAAGGCTGGGAAAGCGATATAAACCAAGCCAATACACCCTTTGCCAGCACTAACCATGTGGCGCAATGCGGAAAAATAAATATGTTTGAATTTAACAGCTCAAATGTAGATATTCGTAACTTTTAAACCTATTCGTTAAATTTAGCGATGTGCATTATTACTAAAGCCAAACACCTAAGCGTGTTTGGCTTTTTACCATAAACAATATTGGTAATGTGTTAAATCGCTGTTTTATAGCGCGGCAAGCATTACGCTTAAACAGTTAAAGCGTTTCACCGTACTCGGTCATTACTTGCTCAACCCAGCTGGCTATGCGCTCATCGCTCAGCTCGTACTGGCTGTCTTCGTCAAGGGCGAGCCCTACAAACTGTTTGCCATCAGGGGTGAGTGCCTTTGAGGCTTCAAACTCGTAGCTGCTGTCGTTCGGCCAAAAGCCAAGTTGTGTAAATGTTTGTGTGTTTATTTCGTCGTGCAGCATACCTAGAGCGTCTTGAAACCACTGTCCGTAACCTTGTTGGTCGCCCATGCCAAATAAAGCAATGGTTTTACCATTTAGGTTTACGTCTTTTATGTCGTCCCATTTAGACTCCCAGTCTTCTTGTATTTCGCCAAAGTCCCATGTTGAAATACCAAAGATGATAAAGTCGTACTGCTCTGCATTTTTTAGTGGTTCGTCTTTAATATTGTGAAGGCTAACTATATCGTCACCAATAAGGTCACGTATTTTTTCTGCTGCCATTTCGGTGTAGCACGTAGTAGAGCCAAAAAATAAACCAATTTGCATCGTATTTATCACTGTGTAATTGCCTGATATGATAGGCTCAAGTTTACCGTAAGGTATTTTTAATTGATACCTTAGCAAAGCATGAGAGCATAATGTGACAACGCTATCTGACGATTTTTCAGAAAATAAAAGCAGTATGAGCACCAATAGCGACTACCTAGAAACCTTTTTAGATAGCCTTTATTTAGAGCAAGGTGTAAGCGAAAACACATTAAGTGCTTACCGTAGCGATTTAGATAAGTTTTGCCAGTTTTTAAAAGGCGAAAACTTAATGGCGGTAACAGGGCATGACATTGAAAGCTACTTAGCGCATCGGGTTGATTTAGGCCTAAAGCCGCGCAGTACAGCGAGAAGTATCAGTGCGCTAAAACGGTTTTATCAGTACTTTGTGCGTGAAAAAATGATTACCGACACACCAATGCTAAATATTGCCCAACCCAAAGCGGGGCAATCGTTACCTAAAACACTTTCTGAAACCGAAGTAGAAGCGCTTCTTAACGCCCCCAATACTGAAGAACCCATGGGGTTACGAGACAAAGCCATGCTTGAATTGCTTTATGCCACAGGCCTGCGTGTCAGTGAGTTGGTTGGGCTACGTATGGAGCAAATTAACTTACGCCAAGCGGTTGTGTTTGTAAAAGGTAAAGGCAACAAAGAACGTTTAGTGCCGCTGGGCGAAGAAGCCATGCATTGGCTTGAGCTTTTTTTACAAGTGGGCCGCGCACAAATGATCAAACACGCCACCGACTTTGTATTTCCGTCAAAGCGTGGTGTGGGCATGACTCGACAAACCTTTTGGCATAGAATCAAACACTATGCTATTTTGGCATCGGTTGAATCGCCATTATCACCCCACACATTGCGCCATGCATTTGCTACGCATTTATTAAATCACGGGGCCGATTTACGTGTTGTGCAAATGATGCTGGGACACAGCGACCTATCAACAACGCAAATTTATACTCATGTTGCTAATGAACGGTTAAAATCGGTACACGCGCAGCATCATCCGCGCGCTTAATTTGAAATTAAATAGTATTAAGCCGGTCAATATATTAAGTATTTTTAGGATAGAGAGAAGTTATGAAAAAATTAATGTTAGCAGGTGCCATGTTGTGCACAAGTATGAGTGCATTGGCAAATGACGTTGCAGTAACGCCAAATGCTAATGATCCTATTGTTACTAAGTTTGCGGCACTTGGCGTTACGGTTAAGCAAATAAATCCAAGCCCAGTAGCTGGTTTAAAAGAGCTAATTACAAATAAAGGCGTGTTATACGCAAGCCCAGACGGCCAGTTTTTAATGCAAGGCACGTTAATCGATTTAGACAACCGTAATAACCTAACAGAACAAGCTTTAAATAGCGTACGTGCTGAAGGTATTACAGAATACGAAGAGTCGATGATTGTGTACAAAGCACCAAACGAAAAACACAGCATCACTGTATTTACCGATATTAGCTGTGGTTATTGTCGTAAATTACACCGTGAGCTAAACGATTTACTTGATGCGGGTATTACCGTTAAGTACTTAGCGTTTCCGCGTGGTGGCCTTCAAGGTTCAGGCTATGCAGATTTAATGAATGTATGGTGTGCAAAAGATCAGCAAGAGGCGTTAACAGAAGCTAAAGCTGGTGAGAGTACCACGGCAGTTGCAGGTTGTAGTGCACCCATTGCTGAACACTACCAGCTAGGCCAAAGCTTTGGTATTAGTGGCACGCCAGCCATTATTTTAGACGATGGCACAATGATCCCAGGTTACCAACCTGCTGCTGCATTAAAAGCAGCGTTAGATGCTAATAAAGCATCTTAATAACGTGTTTACGTTTACAAAAAGGCCTTAATGGCCTTTTTTTGTCTTTTTAATACGACTTAATAAGTTAAAAAAACTGCATGAAAAAACTGATCATTGCGCGCGAAAACGTTAACGACTCGCACTTACCGAGTCATTTGCATCCGGTTATAAAACAAATTTACGCGACTCGTCGTGTGGTTGATGCCCAAGAGCTCGATAACGGTGTTGCTACGCTTCACGATTATAAATTGTTTAAAGACATCGACAAAGCAAGTGCATTACTAGTCGATGCGCTTAAGGCGCAAAGCCACATTTTAATTGTGGGCGACTTTGATGCCGATGGCGCAACCAGTACTGCAACCTTAATGCAGGGGTTGCAAATGTTTGGTTTTCAAAATTTAGATTACCTCATTCCAGACCGCTTTAGCTTAGGTTATGGCTTAAGCCCCGCACTGGCCGAACAAATAGTACAAATAAAGCCCGATTTAGTGATCACCGTAGATAACGGTATATCCTGTATTGCCGGTATTGATATTTTAAAATCGGTAGGTATAAAAGTGTTGGTTACAGATCACCATTTACAAGGTGAGCAGCTTCCCAATGCCGATGCCATTGTAAATCCAAACAGACACGAATGTAACTTTCCGTCAAAGTCTATTGCTGGTGTAGGCGTTGCGTTTTACTTATTAATTGCACTAAGAAGCCTAATGCGCGAACAAGGTTACTTTACGCAACAAACACCGCCTAACTTAGCAAACTTATTAGACATAGTTGCACTGGGCACAGTCGCTGATGTAGTTGCACTTGATGCAAATAACCGAACATTAGTACACCAAGGCTTAGCGCGTATTCGCAGTGGTAAAACACGCCCAGGTATTACAGCACTTATTGAAGTGGCCAACAGAAATGCAGCGCGTTTAAGCGCCAGCGATTTTGGTTTTTCACTTGCGCCACGTTTAAACGCAGCAGGGCGACTAGACGACATGAGTTTGGGCATAGCGTGTTTACTGAGTAACGATATAAACCAAGCAAGGCGTATCGCAAGCGAACTCGACAGCTTAAACCATGCAAGGCGTGAAATAGAGCAAGGTATGCAAGCTGAAGCACAAGCCGTGCTTGATAGGCTCGCCTTTACCGACGATAACATTCCCGATGCTATTTGTTTGTTTCAAGATGACTGGCACCAAGGCGTAATTGGTATTTTGGCTGGCCGTTTAAAAGAAAAGTACCACCGCCCAACCGTTATTTTTGCCGGTGGTGAAAATGGCGAAATTAAAGGCTCGTGCCGCTCTATTGAAGGGCTGCATATGCGTGACCTACTCGAAGGGTTAAATACCGCCACGCCCCATTTAATAAATAAGTTTGGTGGCCACGCAATGGCTGCGGGTTTAAGCATAGACGAGCAAAATTTTAACGACTTTAAAAGAGCGTTTGATGCCGCAGTCAGTGCGCAATTAAGCGAAGAAAGTAAGCGTTGTATTGTATTTACCGACGGCGAGCTGCCAAACGACTGCTTTACCATGGAGTTTGCCCAATTATTAAAGCAATCAGGCCCATGGGGGCAGCAATTTCCAGAGCCTGTGTTTGAACATACCTTTGAATTAATTCAGCAACGTATTGTTGGTGAAAAGCATTTAAAACTGGTGCTTAAACATCAATCAGGGCGATTAGTTGACGCTATTGCTTTTGGTATAGACGTAAAAGAGTGGCCAGATACCGAAGCACGCTTTGTTAAAGTGGCTTATCAACTTGATATAAACGAGTTTAGAGGTAAATTTAGCTTGCAGCTAATTGTACGAGAGCTTGAAAAAGTGCACTAAAAAATATGCACAATACATGCATAAAAGGCTAATAAAGCGCGCGATTTTTTGTTAAAATCGGGCGTTTTTATCATTTGACGATAATTTATTGCGGATATTCCTCAAGTCGGGCCGTAATAATCTAGCCATTTTGGAGTAATGTACATGTTTGAAGTGAATCCTGTGATTAATCAAATCAAGGAAATTCGCGATCGTACTGAACTGCTTCGGGGGTACCTTTGACTACGCTCTTAAACAAGAGCGCCTAGAAGAAGTTAACGCCGAACTTGAAGATTCAGCTGTATGGAATGAACCTGAACGCGCACAGGCACTTGGCCGTGAAAAGTCAGCATTAGAGGCGGTTGTTGAAACAATCGACAACTTAGTTGCTGGCGCTGATGACGTTGAAGGCTTGCTTGAGCTTGCAATAGAAGCGGAAGACGAAGACACCTTTGACGAAGCAAATGCAGAGCTTGAAGGCCTAAACGAGCAATTAGAGGGTTTAGAGTTTCGTCGAATGTTTTCGGGCACGCACGACGCAAATGATGCATACCTTGATTTACAATCAGGTTCAGGCGGCACTGAAGCTCAAGACTGGTGTAACATGTTACTTCGCATGTACCTACGCTGGGGCGAAGCAAAAGGCTTTAAAGTTGAGCTAGTAGAAGCAACCGATGGCGATGTAGCCGGAATAAAAGGCGCAACAGTTCGCTTTGTTGGTGAATACGCTTACGGTTGGTTACGTACAGAAACAGGCGTACACCGTTTAGTTCGTAAAAGCCCATTTGACTCAAGTGGCCGTCGTCATACATCGTTTGCCTCTGCGTTTGTATACCCAGAGATAGACGACAACATTGAAATTGATATTAATCCGTCTGACTTACGTATAGACGTGTACCGTGCATCGGGCGCAGGTGGTCAGCACGTTAACACCACCGAATCGGCAGTACGTATTACTCACGTGCCTACAAACACGGTAGTGCAATGTCAAAACGAGCGTTCGCAGCATAAAAATAAAGCCCAAGCAATGAAGCAATTAAAAGCTAAATTATTTGAGCTTGAGCTACAGCAGCAAAATGCTGAAAAACAAACGCAAGAAGATGCAAAATCAGATATTGGTTGGGGCAGTCAAATTCGTTCATACGTTCTTGATGACTCGCGTATTAAAGATTTACGCACCGGCGTTGAAAACCGCAATACCCAATCGGTACTTGACGGTAACCTAGACAAATTTATTGAAGCCAGCCTTAAATCTGGCCTATAACCACCAAGCTAATAAAGAGCTAAAAAATGACTGATAAAATCCAAGACGAAAACAAGTTAATCGCTGAGCGTCGCGGCAAGTTAGATGCTATTCGCGAAAATTGCCCAGCCAACGGTCATCCAAACCAATTCCGTCGTGAACATTACACGGCTGATTTGCAAGCTGAGTTTGGTGATAAAACAAAAGAAGAATTAATTGAGCTACAGCACGTAGTATCAATTGCTGGTCGTATTCTTGCCAAGCGTGGTCCATTTATGTCTATTCAAGACATGAAAGGCCGTGTACAAGTTTACGCATCAAAAGACGTACAAAAAGACTTAAAAGCAAAATATGGTCAGCTTGATATTGGCGATATTATTGGTGTTAAAGGCCCACTTAACAAATCAGGCAAAGGCGATTTATACGTAGATATGGCCGAGTACGAATTACTTACCAAGTCACTACGCCCATTACCAGAAAAATTTCATGGCCTTTCAGACCAAGAAACAAAATACCGCCAACGTTATGTTGATTTAATTACTAACGAAGCAACGCGCGAAACGTTCCGTATTCGCTCACAAGTAGTTGAAGGTATTCGTCGTTTCTTAGCAGATCGTGACTTTATGGAAGTAGAAACGCCAATGCTGCAGGTTATTCCTGGCGGTGCGTCTGCGCGTCCATTTGTGACTCATCATAACGCGCTTGATATCGACATGTATTTACGTATTGCGCCAGAGCTTTACTTAAAGCGTTTAGTGGTAGGTGGTTTTGACCGCGTATTTGAAATTAACCGTAACTTCCGTAACGAAGGGTTATCAACGCGTCACAACCCAGAATTCACTATGATTGAGTTCTACCAAGCATACGCCGATTACATCGATCTGATGAACATTACCGAAGACATGCTACGTACCGTTGCAACAAACGTTTTAGGCAGCCCAATTGTTGTTAATACAACGAAAGATGAAAACGGCGAAGTAATCGACTCAGTAGAGTACGACTTTGGTAAGCCGTTTGAGCGCCTAAGCATGGCTGATGCTATCTTAAAATATAACCCTGAGTTTGATGCTGCGGTATTTAATGACCCAGAAAACCACTTTGAAGAATTAAAAGCGTACGCGAAACAAGTGCACGTTAAAATTCCTGAAAACTGTGTTTGGGGCCCAGGCAAGTTTTTATGTGAAATATTTGAAGAAACGGCTGAGCACATGCTTATCCAACCTACATTTATTACAGGTTACCCATGGGAAGTGTCGCCACTTGCACGTCGTAACGACGACAATGCATTTGTTACCGACCGCTTTGAATTTTTTGTTGGCGGACGTGAGCTTGCAAATGGTTTCTCGGAGCTTAACGATGCACAAGACCAAGCAGAACGCTTTACTCGCCAAGTTGAAGAAAAAGACGCAGGCGATGATGAGGCAATGCATTACGATGAAGATTACATACGCGCACTAGAGTACGGTTTACCGCCTACAGCTGGTGAGGGTATTGGTATTGACCGATTAGTAATGTTATTTACTGACTCATCTACAATTAAAGATGTTATTTTATTCCCGCATATGCGTCCGCAAGCTGACTAAGCTTAACGAAAATAACACCTTGAAACGCCGCTTAATTGCGGCGTTTTTGTTTTTACTTTGTTTATTCATAGCTAATAAGATCATTATTCATATATTAAGCTGTTGATAGTTAGTCATTATCTATATGAAAAATTTTATGTGTATATAACAAATTAATGGGTAACTTTTAAACATTATGTTGTATTTTTGTAACTTTATTAGCTACACTATGGCCAAATTTTAAACGGCCTAATTTCTTTAGGTGCTGTAAATAATAAAAACGGATTTACAAAATAATAAAATGACAGATAAAACTATCGAAGAGTCGGAAGAACTCAGTCAAACAGAGCGAGAGCGAGAAGCTTTTTACCGAGCATGCATTGCAGAGTTTCAACAACTAGGTTATCAAGAGCAGTACCTAGCTAGTTTAAAAGATAAATGCGACCCAACCGACGACACACTTACGCCTAACGAAGAGAGTTAATTAGCTTAAAAATTAGGCTTCTTTAATATAAAAACATAACATATGTGTGTTCTGTAACCATATAGACACTTTTGATAGAAAAGTGTTTGACATATTTTCTGAAATCTTTATTATACGCCCCACAAGACGGAGAGGTGTCCGAGTGGCCGAAGGAGCTCCCCTGCTAAGGGAGTATAGAGTTTGTAGCTCTATCGAGGGTTCGAATCCCTCCCTCTCCACCATTTTTTAAATGGCGAAATCTTGTAAACGTAAAGATGGGCGCATAGCTCAGCTGGATAGAGTACCTGGCTACGAACCAGGCGGTCGGAGGTTCGAATCCTCCTGCGCCCACCACTCTTTACACACTCTGCTTAGAGTATAAATAAGTTAAAGTGTTTGGTTTGTAACCAAATCGGTCGGAGGTTCATTCTTACAAGATACGTCCTGCTTCCAGCACTTTTTACACACTCTGCTTTGAGTATAAAAAAGCAAATAGTAAAAGTGGGCGCATAGCTCAGCTGGATAGAGTACCTGGCTACGAACCAGGCGGTCGGAGGTTCGAATCCTCCTGCGCCCACCACTTTCATAAATAAGCCGACATTAAGTCGGTTTTTTTGTGCCTGAAATAAAGTGAATATGGGAAAATAGCAAGCCACGAACCCGACGGTCAGAGGTTCACTCTTAGAAGGTACGTCCTGCGCCCACCACTTTCATACATAAGCCGATGCTAAGTCGGTTTTTTTTATGCCTGAAATTTGAGAAAGCTTTCAGATATCAGTTAAACCTAATGATACATACTGCCAAATCTTCCATTTAGTCCTTCTCTAAAAGCGCAGCGTCTCTAAACCTCTTTGTGAATAACGCTCTTAAAAATAACTGCACAAAGAGAAATAAAAGAGGAGTAAATGAGTAGTTCAAAACCACTATGAGTAATTAAACGCTGAAGCTTAAATCGTCGTAGACGTAGAGCTTGTTCGCGTGAGAAGCGTAGCTTCTAATTACTTATGTATCGACTCAAAAGCATTCGCTGCTCTTTAACTTAAGCTGTGGTATTTTAAACACCTTGTTTAAAAGGATCTTGCTGTATGTTTAAAACCGTATTTTTTATATTTTTATTGAGTTTAAGTGCGCTTTTTACTATTACCACACATGCGAATGAAGCAAAGCATTCAGTAACCGTAGGGGCTGAACAGCCGGCAGTGTACTTACCGCAATTACAAAACAAACGTGTTGGGTTAGTGGTAAATCAAACCTCTTTAGTAGGGCAAGCACACTTGGTTGACAGTCTGCTTACTAAAAATATAAACATAACCAAAATTTTTGCACCCGAGCATGGTTTTAGAGGCGATCACGACGCCGGTGCTCATGTTAAAAACGCCATAGATAGCAAAACCGGCATTCCACTAATTTCTATTTACGGTAAAAATAAAAAGCCAAGCGCTGAAGCTCTTAGCAATGTAGATGTTATTGTTTTTGATATTCAAGATGTGGGTGTACGTTTTTACACCTACATAAGCTCTATGCATTACATGATGGAGGCTGCGGCTGAGCAAGGTGTTGAATTTATAGTGCTTGATAGGCCAAACCCCAATATTGCCTATATTGACGGGCCAATTCTTGAGCGCGAATTTAAATCGTTTGTAGGCATGCACCCAATACCCGTGCTACATGGAATGACGGTAGGTGAGCTGGCTAACATGATCAAAGGCGAGGGCTGGATCAATAAAGCCACCGATCTAAAGCTCACCGTGATCCCGGTTGATCGTTACACACGCACAACTCGTTATAGCTTACCTGTAAAACCCAGCCCTAATTTACCAAACGATCAATCAATCGCGCTTTACCCATCGCTGTGCTTTTTTGAAGCAACCCCTGTGAGTATTGGCCGCGGCACCGATTTTGCGTTTCAGGTTATTGGTTATTCGCCGGTAAAATTAGGGGATTTTAATTTTACACCGCGGGCTATTAAAGGCGCTGCTTTAAACCCTAAATTTAAAAATACAACGATACATGGCCTTGATTTAAGGCAAGTAAACAGCACAGGGCTAAATTTAACGTACTTAATAAACGCCTACGCCACCCTTAATAAACATAACGTCGACTTTTTTGAACGCGCTGGATTTATGGATAAATTGGCAGGTACTAATAAACTGCGTTTAGCTATAGAGGCAGGGCAGTCGGTTGAGCAAATAAAGCAAAGTTGGCAACGTGGCCTTACACAATTTAAAGCGCAACGAGCGCCTTATTTGTTATATGAGTAAGGCTTAACCATGTTATTTATTTTAAAAAATACTCGCTTCATAAAAAACGCATGGTTAGCCGCTTTGAGTTTAATTATTGTAGGCTGCAGTAGTACACATAACTCATTAAAATCGCAGCCAGTGCTGATTAAAAGTCAGCTAATAGAGCTGCCAAACGCACAAGTTGTAGCCAGCTTTCCTGAGCCAAATCCAAGTAGCCGGTTTTATGTAAACAACCGTGGCACATTTAAAGCGTATAAAGGGCGCGGCCAATTATTAATACAAAACCACAGCGCCGAAAGTGCCGATATTTACATAAACAATCAAAAACTTGCTACCAATACGTTAACCGCTAATACGCTTTATAATTACAGCTTAGCGGCGCATACTCATAATGGGGTAAACACATTTAAGGTAGAAAATATTTTACCTAAAGGCGCAAGCTTAACGCTGCGTTTTGCATTTCCTACATTAAATTTAACGCCTAACAAGCCAGTTGATTTTACTGACGTTGATGAACTGATTGAGCGTGATATTAAAGCGGGGTTTCCTGGTGCAGTGCTGGCGGTTGTTAAAAATGGCGAGCTAATAAAACTCACAGCTTATGGTGATGCAAAGCAGTACCAGCAAAACGATCTAATGCTACTGCGCCCAGAGCCTATGCAAACCAATACTCTATTCGACTTAGCCTCAAACACTAAAATATTTGCCACTAACTTTGCACTCATGAAACTAATAAGCGAAGGGCAACTCAATATAAACAACCCCGTGCAAAGTTATTTAACAGAATACACAGGCGGTGGGCGAGAGCAACGCACAGTAAAAGAGTTGCTTACTCATAGCGCAGGCTACCCACCCGTGTTTGATTTTCACCGAAAAGATACACAGCAAGGCGATGCATTTTATTCTCAAAATAGCCAAACCACTAAACAGCTTTTGCTCACCAAAGTGCCGCTTAATAATAAAAAGCCAATGCAACATGTGTATTCTGATATTGATTACATGATTTTAGGTGTATTGGTTGAGCGCATAACAGGGCAGCCACTAGACGAGTACTTAGAGCAGCACGTTTATAAACCCCTTGCACTGAGTAATACGCTATTTAACCCACTTAAAAAAGGCTTTGAGCGCAGTCAATTTGCAGCCACCGAACTTAGCGGCAACACCCGCGATGGGCGCATAACTTTTGATAATATTCGTACACATGTGTTGCAAGGCCAAGTTCATGACGAACGCGCATTTTACTCATTTGGCGGCGTTGCTGGGCATGCCGGGTTATTTAGTAACGCCCACGATTTAGCGGTGCTTTGCCAGCTATTATTAAATAATGGTGGCTACGGCGACAAACAATTATTTAGTGCAAGTGCCTTAGCGCAGTTTTTAACGCCGCAAAGCACTAACGAAACGTACGGCCTAGGTTTTAGGCTTGCGGGCAATAACCAAGCACGGCGTTGGCACTTTGGCCCTTATGCCAGTGCACAAGCCTATGGCCATACCGGTTGGACAGGCACCGTAACAGTAATCGATCCCGCTTACGACTTGGCCATTGTTTTGCTTACTAACGCGCGCCACACTGCAATTAAAGGCACACAAAAACGTTATGAATTTACAGGCAAACAATTCGAAACCGCACAATATGGATCTGTGGTATCGCTTGTTTACGAAGCGCTGTTAAATCAATAAATTATCGTATAGGTTAAAATGGGCTAATACAGTTACGCCCAATGGCTTATTTGCAGGTGACTTGGCAACATCAATCCATTAAGCTAGGCGGTTTACTCCATTAAGCCACTTTTTAAGTTTTGGGCTTAACATATAAGCGTTTGAGCGCGGGTTGTTAATAATTAAGGTTAACTTTTTATGCATTGGTATTCTATTTTACCGCCGCTAATTGCGATTGCTATCGTGTTTTGGCGCAAAGAAGTCATTATGGCGCTGCTAGTTGCCGTGGCGTCTTCTGAGTTTTTACTTGCCCTACAAGGGGAAGGAAATAGCGTATTTACAACATTTTTAAATACCATAGAGCGTATTATCTCGGTGGCAAGTTCGCCGGGTAACAGCCGCATACTCATATTTAGTATTTTAATAGGTGCTTTACTTGCCTACATTCGCGAATCTGGCGGCGTAGCGGCAACGGTTAATTTACTAATGAACAAAGGGGTTGCAAAAGGTAAACGCCAAGTTGGTTTTTTAACTATGTTTACTGGCGTTGCGGTGTTTATAGAGTCAAACCTAAGCGTGCTTACGTCGGGTATTTTGTCGCGTGGCCTGTTCGACAAATTTAAAATGAGCCGTGCACGCCTTGCCTACATTATAGATAGTACCAGTGCCCCTGTGTGTATTTTAATACTACTTAACGGCTGGGGGGCATTTGTACTGGGCTTATTAGGTAATTACGAATTGGGCGAATCGGCGGTATCGGTATTGTGGGGCAGCGTTGGGTATAACTTTTACGCCATAATTACCTTGGTTATTGTTTTTTACACCATTGCGTTTGATAAAGTACACGGCCCAATGAAAGAGGCCGAACAAAAATTAGAGCTACAAACAAACGAGCTAAAAGAAGAAGTAAAAGGCTCTAAAGCGCGCTTTATGTTAGTGCCATTATTTACGCTAATTGCCAGCATGGTAGGCTTTATGTTCTACACTGGTAACGGTGTGTTGGCAGAAGGTAGCGGCTCTAAATCGGTATTGTATGCAACTGTACTCGCGATTGTGGTTGCTTACTTACTAATGATTAGTTCGCGCCAATTTACCCACCACCAATTGGTTGATACTGGCTTTAAAGGCATGGGCGAATTACTCCCATTGGTAAGTATTGTTTTGCTCTCGCTTACGCTAGGTGCAAGCTTAAAAGAGCTAGGTACGGGTGTGTTTGTTGCGTCATTGGTAGGCGACTACTTACCTATTTACTTAATAGTGCCTGTGCTGTTTTTAACAGGGGCGGTTATGTCGTTTACTACAGGCACATCGTGGGGCACGTTTGCCATACTTATCCCCATTGGCGTACCGCTCATACAAGCACTGGGTTTGCCACCTTCACTTGTGGTCGGTGCTATTTTAGGCGGCGGTATATTTGGCGATCACTGTTCGCCTATATCCGACACCAGCGCAGTGTCGGCACTTGCATCGGGGTGTGACTTACTCACTCACGTTAAAACCCAGCTACCGTACGCGTTATTTGGTGGCGCACTGACCTTTATTGCTTATTTGGTTATTAGCATTATTGTGCTGTAAAAGCTCGGAACTCAAATATTTAAAAGCCTGCTTAATCGCAGGCTTTTTTGTTCTATATTGCAAACAATGAATAAGTTAAATAGGTTTATCACATCATTCACAATTATGTGTTGATAAAATTAAGCCCGATAATGTAAATCTGTATTTTATAAAGGCACAAATAAAGCCAGCCACTTATAAAATTTCCCTTATAAATTCCTGCTGAAACTGAAGCCTAGTTATATTATTATCAAATTTAACAACAGTATAAGGACTTACGATGCGAGCCGACCTTGAAGCCCAAAATAGTGCATTTCAAAAAATAAAAAATCAAACATCGCAGTCGGCAGCGTTAGGTGCGGCCTTTTGGAGTATGCCAATTTTAGTACTATGGGCATTTATTTATCAGTTAAAGCCGGGCGCGGGTATTGCCATGCTTATTATAAGCGGCGTGTTAATTGGCTTAGCTGTGAGAATTCATGGGCGAGGCTATGAGCGTATATTTGCATTTATTGGGGTGTTAGCGCACTTTTGTGTGGTTTTTTCTGCATTGCAATTAGACATGCTATTAGGTGGTAATGTCCTTGCTGTTATTGTTGTGGGTGTATACATAGTGGGTGCGTGGTGTGCTATGTATTTTTCACGTATTAACATCCCTTTTCACGAACATAAAGCCTTTGATAGCGCGTTCGAATCAGACGAATACCAACAACAAAAACAGTTTAAAAACCGCTGGTTTGTTGTGCTTCCCTTAGTAACGGGCTTGTCTTTAGCAACTTGTTTTTTAACCGTTGTAAGCGTGATTCTTTTTAAAGAAAGTAAAGCCATAGAATTTGAACAAGCGCATTATGACAAACAAGCAGAGCAGTTCAGAAACAAGCATATAAGCACTGACGATGAAACCCTTGCAAGTATGAGCATAAAAAAAGCATTAACTTATGCCTATGCTTATTATTCAGGCCGTCACTTTGATGAAAAAGGACAATATCATGGTGATTTTCCGCAAGACAGCTTTCAGGCCGAAGTTATATTGCGTTATTTAGCTGATAAACAATCAGATTCTCGCGCTCAATTTATTCTTGGCCGTATTATTAATAACGACAGAGGACAAGCGCTGCTTTTACAAGCAGAAGAAGTAGGAGATAAATTTGCAAGGTTATTCGCTATTTATAACTTTGGGTGCCTTGTTGATGCCAAGCAAGGCCGCCAGCTATTATTAAGCTTTGATAAACATGTTAAAGAGCAAGCGATTATAAACGACGTACAAATGATGCTCAGTGACGATTTTAATAGTTATTGCGACGAGCTTGATAACAATACATTCGACTATCGTTATATCCGACACTACAAGCCTGCTAGGTAGTCAGTTCATCTTAGTAACTATTTGAGAACTGAGATATTCGTACTGCACAGAGTTAAATGGGATCTATTTTTAAACTTATACAGAAAAATTATTGTTGGTAATTGATAAGTGTGTGTTTCACTTTTTAGCTAAGATAAACAAGGCATGTCTCTCATTATCAGGTTTCAAAAGTGCAGCACTGCTTTTAAGAACTTTTGTCTTTTATTTAAAATTTTATGATTTACTATAAGAATTAGTTAAACTTTTAGTTATGTAAATATTTTCTAAACTAGGGTAGCCATGTATTCAGGGAAGCAAGTAATTAAAGCTGGTGAAACACTTTTATCGCCAAATCTAGGCGATAATGATCCTGTCTTATTTTCTAAAAGCATGGATGTTTTATCTTTTTGGAGGTTTTCATTTGAAAATGCCTTAGATACTGCATTTTCAATACTAGTAAAAGTTGCATTGCCTCACGACCGTGATGCTATCTTTGCTAAAAGGCTAAAGCGTCACCCTTCTATTGTTTCCAAGTTAAAGAGATTTAATACGATGAAACTTAAGAATATGCAGGACATAGGTGGGTGTAGAGTAATATTAAAAGACGAGAAAAAATTACGAAAAGTAGTGCGAAGCCTAAAATTACTGCCTGAATTTCAATGCGAAAATGGTAAATATAAGTATAAAGATTATATTACATCTCCAAAAAAAGATGGTTATCGAGGTTATCATTTAATAGGACGATTTACTGACTGTAATGGTGAAATAAAAAACATTGAGATACAGCTGAGGACTCGAATTCAGCACTATTGGGCAACAGGATTGGAAATAGTAGATCTATTTACCGGTCAAGCATTAAAGTCAAGTATTGGAGAGGATAAGTGGAAAGACTTTTTCAGTGCTACAAGTGAGCAATTTGAAATAATAGAAAGAATCCCTGCCTTTTCAAAATTAGAAAAACAGGAACAAGTTTCAAAATTTGCAAAAAAATTAGGTAGTAGTAATGATATTGACTTAATTTATAGTCACAAACTGTGCCAATATTATTTAAAGGATTTAGATGTATTCGAGCGCTTAGGGGCTTTTGCTAATTCTCTAAAGGTCATTGATAATCAACTTATAGAAATTGAAAGTGAAGCTGGTTATATACTACTAGTCATTAACTTTAAAGATCATAATTTAACATCAACCTTATTTGCTGATGACCTTAATGGTAAAAGAGATGCAGAAAAAAAATATATCGAAGCAGAGAAGCATGCTGCAAAAGAGGAAGGTATAGTAGTCGCGCTTGTTTCTTCCTCTAATGTTGGAGGTATAAAAGAGGCATACCCAAACTACTTTGCAGATTCTACCAACTTCCTAAAATATCTAGAGTTATTGACTAAGATTGACAATCCCATTAAGTTAAATATGAAGAAAAGAATGAAGTTTGCAGGAGAGCTTTGAGCTAAACAGGTTATTTTAAATTAATCTGTATCCGAAATGATTTGGTAACTGTTCTTAGTGGTGATTATTACCTAATTTACTACGGAATCTCACTAAGCCTCGCATTGTCTCACTCCACCCCTCGCATGTTTAAGCCCTACAATCTGCCCTTTGCCGTTATGTGCCATGGCCAGCATGTCGCCGGTGTTTATGCCACTTTCTACCGCGTGTTTAGTTTTTAAATCACTTAAGAGCGACTGCTTAATTTGCACTAGCACCTCGTCATTACAACTGGCTATGTACCAGTCGTTGTCGACCTTAACGAGCGTGCCGTATTCTATATGGCGTTGCTGGTGGCGGCGTAAATCGTTTGCTAATTGGGTGTCGAGCGCGCGTTTTTGTTGCGTTATGGCGCTTGCGTAGCTGCCTGTTTGATCTATTTCATGCGTTGTTATAAACGAGTAGTCGTGAATGTCTATGGTGTTTAGTACGGTTTTAGGGGCGGTATTTATTACGTTGTTGCTGTCGAGCATTATAAAGGCCAGTAAGCCCAGAGCGCAGGTAAGGCTTGTGAGTTGCAGGGCAAAGCCTAACTTTTTAGGTTGTTTTTGAGCTACGCTGTGTTTTAACGTCTGTTGTTGAGCATGCGAAAGGGTGGTACGTGCTTTACGCGCTTTAAAGTGGTTTGACAGCTTTTCATCAAACTGCTCATCAGGCTTGTTCATTATAATCTCCTAATAATTGTTTTAGGTTTTGTTTGGCGTAGCGCAGTCTTGTTTTTATGGTTTGGGCGTTGCTTTGCGTTATAAGCTCTATGTCGGCAAGGCTAAAACCTTCTTGTTGTAAGGTGATGGCTTCGCGCTGCACAAAGCTCAGTTCCTTGAGCGCCGTGTTGAATGCTTCGTAGCTTATGTGTGTGTCACCTATGTGCGAGTCACTATTTGTTAATTCGCTTTGATTGGCACTTTGCAAAGGTTGTAGGCTGTTTTCGTCTAGCTCCACAAAATGTTGCTGTTTGCGGTATTCGTCTATTAGCGTGTTACGTGCGAGTTTAAACAACCACGCTTTAGGCGTGGTTTGCGCTTTGTAAAGGTGGCGCTTTTCAATTACTTTTAGCCACGTTTGCTGGCTTACGTCGTATGCTAAGTGAGTATTAGATTGCGTAACTAGGTAGTGGTATAAATCGTTACTGTAGAGGGCAATAAGCTGCTCTAAGTGACGGTTTTCTCCACTTTTTGCATAAAGCGCCATGCAGTCTTTGCTGGGCGTTTCAAATAACCAGGTTTTAATACTCATTAGCATAGGCGTTTAGTCCGTTAAATAGAGTTATCTAATTTAAAATCAAGTTGAACCGTTTGATCTGTTTGTAATTGTGCCACACCTTCAATTACTTTTGGGCGGTATTTCCAACGTTTAATAGCGCGTAGTGCTTCGCGGTTAAAAATACGTTTTGGTTCGGCGTTTAAAACTACCGCGTCAATTACTTCGCCAGTGGGCGAAATATTAAAGCTAAGTTGTACCCAGCCTTCTATTCCATCACGCGCAGCGGTGGTTGGGTACTTTGGATTTATGCGCACAATGGGTGAGGCATCTCCCGTTGGGCGGTTAAGGGTATTGTTAATGCCGTCACCAAAGTCATCCATTATTAATGGCGGCGCCGTGTTGATTGCCATAACGGGGTCGGCACTCGGTGTTACACGCGGTGGCGCTTTAGGCGGCATTTTTGGTGTAGGTGGTTCTGGCATTTTATCTATGTGTCTTACTTTTGAATCTTCAGGCACTTTAAATATTTCAACCGTTATTTCTTTGCCAGGGTCTAGTGGTGCGCGTTGGTCGCCACTGATTAGGTATTGCATAAATGCAAAGGCGGCAAAGGTCATTGCTGCACCACCAATAACGGCGGTTGATGTTTTTATAAATGTTGGGTTATTTGGGGTTTCAAGTGTGTGCATAAGCCGCTCCTAGTTAACTCATTATGTGGTTTTCATAGCTATAACGGGTGGCAAATCAAAAAGGGGTGAAATATTTTTATAAAAAATGCGGGGTTTAGTTACAATAGCGTTTCGCATTCTTTTACTTATTAACTTTTTAGGCTGTTATGCAACTCATTGAAATAAATAAAGCGCGTTACCGTAAGCATTTAAATCGTGTCATTGTGGGCTGTGCGGCTTCGCTTGCGGCGGGGAGCTTAGCTATATCGCAAACGCTGATTGCGTTGTTTCCGGATGAAAGCGGAAGCCATTTTCATTGGAACTTAACTGGTGTGGTTATTACAAGTTTAGCCATAGGGTGGTTGTTAAATAAATACCGCACTCATCCTTACATGACCGAAGTGGTTTATGTATGGGAGCTAAAACAGGCACTTAATAAAATAACCCGTAAAATGCCAAAGTTAAAAGCTGCTGGGCGCGAAGGTAACCCTGCTGCACTATTAGCCATTCATTACAGTTATGCGGGATCGCGTTTATTGTGGCAGCTTGACGACAACCTTATAACAATGGAAGACCTAGCCATTAAGCAAGCTGAGTTAGATTCGGTTGCCGCGCAGTTTAATTTAACGCTAAATGCTGACGATTACGAAGAGAGTATATTAAAACAGTTTTAAAGCCTTATCTAAGGAGCCGCTATGAAAAAGGTACTGATTGTATGTTTAGGTAATATTTGCCGTTCACCTACTGCTGAGGCGGTTTTAAAAGCGCGTGCAAAAGCCCTGGGTGTAAAGGTGATGGTCGATTCTGCAGGTACAATTGGCTATCACGAAGGAAAATCGCCCGATAGCCGTTCAATGGCGGCGGGTGAAAAGCGCGGCTATAGCTTTAAAGGAATACACTCGCGTAAAGTTCGCACTAGCGACTTTACCGAGTTTGATTTAATTTTAGCAGCCGACAAACAAAATTTAACTGATTTAAAAGAGCAGTGCCCAACGCATTTACACTATAAGTTAGCGTTGTTTTTAGAGTACGGGGAGCAAAGCACAAGTGCCATACCTGATCCCTATTACGGTGGTGACGACGGCTTTGAAAACGTACTTGATTTAATAGAAGCGGCCAGCGATAACATACTTGCTAAAATGTAAGTGCCTCTTATCAGTTTGTTACATTACCGAACATTTGTTTTATTGCCCTTTGTTCCTTAATTGAGTACGATTTATCCTTACTCAAAAGGAATATTATGAATACAAAAATATTACTACTGGTTTTATCACTTGGTTCGGGTTCTGCTTTTGCTAATGATGTGAGCTTTTCGATTGGGGGTGGCTACCCTTACTTGGTTGTACCTGAAGTGTCGTTATCGGCAGATAACAATTCTCAACGCTGGTACGCAAACTATAAAATTGGCCTAGATGATGGCTTTTCAGTGGGTTTTGAACACGCAGTTAGTGATAACAATAAACACGCATTGGGTGTGTTAGTTGGGGCTATTGGCGCACGTGATACCGACCAACCATGTGAAAGCACAAACACTGACGACATTGCTAGCGAGCTAGGTAATATTTTTGGATGTGCGCTAGGGCAAATATTTGATGATGAAACCACAAATGGTATTGGGCTTACATACAGTTATAACTTTAACGGCTTAAATAATAGTGGTTTTAGACTAATACTTGATGCGGGCTATGGTAAAACAAGTGACAGCAACGAAAAAAGAGCCGATGGTGCTATTCGTATTAGTTACGAATTTTAGGGCGTCTTGAAT